>CAYREJ010000066.1:0-1490 GCA_964423235.1 uncultured Acidobacteriota bacterium
ATTAATTCTGTTTTTCATAATAGTATATGTGGTCTTATCATTATATAATCATTATATTCTTAAGCCTTATATAGAAAAGCAAAAGAAACTATCTCTGATTAAAAAAGCTGAAATAATTAAGAAGCAGCACAAAGGAATAGAAAAACAAAAAAAAGAGGTGCGAGAAGAAATTCCAAAGGTTGAAATTAGCGAAAAAGAAGAGAGAGAAATTTCCTTTTATACTGATGTTTTTAGAGTGAGTCTTACAAATAAAGGAGCAGTTATAAATAGTATTAAATTATTAAATTATTTAGATGATAACAAAGAGCCTTTGGAAATGGTGCCTCGTTTTGCTAATATAAAGACTTATCCTTTTTCAGCAAAATTTGATGATTTAAGAACTACTTTATTAGAGAATTCCGCATTATATAAAGCTCAAGTATCAACTAAAGAAGAAAATAAGGAAGAAATTAAGATAATAGAATTTGTTTTCAGCGATGGAAAGGGGAATTATTTTAAAAAAATATTTTATTTTGGCAAAGGCTATTTGATAAAATTTAAAGGCGTATTTATAGCGAATAATCAAACTGAACATCCTTTTATATACTGGGGACCGGGTATCCAATCTCTAACATTAAAACAGAAAAAGGAGTATGGTTGGGGATATAAAGAAGCTACTGGGATTGTCTGGAAGAATAATTCAAAAAATTCTGTTCATATAAAACAAGTGAAAAAAGGCGAGGTAGAGATTGAAAATATAAAGTGGTCAGGGATCCATAATAATTTCTTTCTTGCTGCATTCATCCCTTTATCAGACAATAACAATATTTCTAAGTTTGAATTGCCTGAATTTTTTACAGATGCTGAAGTGAAAGATAATCTAATAATGGATGGTATCAGAGAAGTAGATGCTAAAGAGATAAATTTGAATTTCTATTTAGGACCGAAGGACCCTGAGATAATAAAAGAAGTTGGTTTTGAGTTAGCAGAAGCAATAGATTATGGTTTTTTTGGTTTTTTAGCAAAGATGCTTTTAGCAGCTTTAAAATTTTTATATCAATATGTGAAGAATTATGGATTAGCTATAATAATCCTGACAATATTTATAAGAATTATATTTTATCCATTGACTTTTAAAGGGATGAAATCGATGGAGAAGATGAAAGAGATACAGCCGCAAATGCAAGCCATTAGAGAAAAATATAAAAAAATTCCCTTTAATGATCCCAGAAAACAAAAAATGAATCAAGAAATCATGGAGCTTTATAGGAAGCATGGAATAAATCCTACGAGCGGATGCTTGCCTTTATTATTGCAATTACCAGTTTTATGGGGTTTTTATAGCTTATTAAGCGTTTCTATAGAACTTCGGGCTCAACCATTCATTTTATGGATAAAGGACTTATCGCGACCTGATCCCTTTTACATTACTCCAATTTTGATGGGAATTACAATGGTATGGCAACAAAAATTAACTCCAACAACTGCTGACCCCATGCAACAAAGATTGA
>CAYREJ010000066.1:1500-11143 GCA_964423235.1 uncultured Acidobacteriota bacterium
CTATATTTTTTACCTTCTTATTTTTAAATGCGCAAAGCGGTTTGGTTCTTTATTGGCTTTTTAACAATATTTTCTCAATAATTCAACAGAAATACCTTACCTCTGCAAACAATAAGCCCGGAGAAAAATCTCAGAAGAAAAATAAATAGCTTGATTCCATTGGATATTAAATCATTATCATTGCAATTTACATTAAAATATTATTTTTGTTTTTGGATGGTTTTAGCGGCAAAATCTACAATTTGTTTTGCAAAAACCTGAATATCTTTTTAGCAGGGATTGCAAAATTTTATTATAAATTGACATAAAAAGAAGAAGGAATTATTTTTATATAGAAAGTATTTTTATGAGAAGAAAGAAAGGTTATTCAGTTTTGATTATTGATGATTCAGAAAATGTTAGAAGTATAATTAGGCAGGCTTTTGCTGATGAAAAAATATTTGAAAATATTTATGAAGCCTCCGATGCTTTATCGGGATTTAAATTAGTGGTTCATCACCATCCTGATTTAATAATAGTAGACTTGATAATGCCTCAATATGATGGCTTTACTTTCTTGAAGATGAAGAATGCTAAACCTCAATTCAATGATATTCCAGTAATAGTCTTGACTTCAAAAGATGATACTTCTTCAAAAATTAAAGGATTAGAAGAAGGAGCTCAAGATTATGTTACAAAACCCTTTAATGCAAAGGAATTATTGGCAAGGGTAAAAGTCCATTTAAAAATAAAAACATTGCAAGATGAATTAAAGGAAAAAAATGCTATGCTTCAAAAGTTGTCAGTAACTGATGAATTAACAAAAATATATAATAGAAGATATGTGATGCAAAGATTAAAAGAAGAGTTTAGCCGTGCACTAAGATATAATGAAGCGATATCATTAATTTTAATAGATCTTGATAATTTCAAAGCCATAAATGACAAATTTGGACATCAGGTAGGCGATAGCGTATTAACGAAAATATCAGCTCTTATTAAAAAACAAATGAGAACTTGCGATGTTTTAGGAAGGTATGGTGGTGAAGAATTTCTTATTATTCTTCCAAACACAAGCATTGAAGGTTCACAATCTTTAGCGGAAAGAATAAGAAAAAGTTTAGAAAGCAATCCTGTGAATATTGGAAGGAGAAGGATAACCGCTACTTTAAGCGCAGGTGTTGTTTCTTATGGAGGAAGTTATCCCTCATCTTATGAAGACTTAATTAAGAAAGCTGATAAAGCACTTTATCAAGCAAAAAAAGAAGGTAAAAATAGAGTTTGTATTTTTAAGTAATAGAAAGCATTCTATCCAGAGCTATACGTGCCCAATTTTTAATTGAGCAAGAGACTTTAATCTGATTTATAATTCTTCCTCTCAATAAATTTTCCATAGACCATAATAGCCTTTGCGGACTTATCCTAAACATTGTGGCACAAAGACAAAAATAATTATTTAAACAGACGATATATTTATCAGGATTATTTTTTGCTAACCTATTAACTAAATGAATTTCTGTTCCTACTCCCCATCTTTTGATATCTTTAGATTCAGTTACTTTGTTTATAATATATTCTGTGGAGCCAACAAAATCAGATAATTGAACTACTTCAAATCTGCATTCTGGATGAACAATTATTTTTATATCAGGATGCTGTTTTCTCAAAGAATAAATCTGTTGCTCATTAAATTGCATATGAACTGAACAAAAACCTTTCCATAAAATTATTCTTGATTTCAAAATTTCTTCTTCTGTCAAGCCTCCATTTGGTTCTTCCGGGTCCCATACAACAAGATCATTTAAAGGTATCCCCAATTTATAAGCAGTATTTCTTCCTAAATGTTCATCGGGGAAAAATAGTATTTTATCAGCTTGAGTGAATGCCCATTTAAATACAGCAATAGCATTTGAAGAGGTACAAACAGAACCATTATTTTTTCCGCAAAAAGCTTTCAGGGCTGCCGAAGAATTCATATAAGTTATCGGTATTATTCTTTCTTTAATTAGATCGTTGATATAATCCCAACATTCCATAACTTGATCCATACTTGCCATATCAGCCATGGAACAACCTGCCTCCATATCCGGTAAAATAACAATTTGATTTTCATTGCTTAAAATGTCTGCGCTTTCAGCCATAAAATGAACACCACAAAAAATTATATAATTAGCTTCTTTGTGTTTTGCAGCTAATTGAGATAGTTTGAATGAATCTCCTCGGTAATCCGCAAATTTTATTATTTCATCTCTTTGGTAATGGTGCCCGAGAATGATTATAGATTTTCCTAATTCTTTTTTCGCTCTTTCTATTCTAATATCTAACTCTTCTGCTGACAATTGCAAATATTCATCCGCTAAAGCTTCTTGCGCTATCATATCCCTTCCTAAATTATTTATTAAAAATATAAGCAATAAATTTGTAAATTTCAACTTTGTCTCTTGGTAATTATTCAGCATTTTATGAATGCTAAAAGTCAATCTAATGGCAAAAAAATTAGAAACCACAAAGAGCACAAAGGAATCTCAAAGAACTCAAAGAAAGATTAAAGAAGAAAGATATATTGTAGAGAAAAAACTTTATGAACTTTGTGATAACTTTGTGTCCTTTGTGGTAAATAAATAGAAAGTACAAATAGCATAATGCAATCTCAAAGTAATAATTTCGGAGAAAACTGACCGATTATTATTTCTTGAAAGAAACTTTTAGAAAAAAATTGCCGATAATATAGATATGCTATCCACAGTTTATAGTTCAGCAGTTTTGGGCATTAAAGCATTTTTAGTAGCAGTAGAGGTATCTATGAGATTGGGGTTAAGAAAAATCCTATTAGTAGGTCTTGGAGATGCTGCTGTTAAAGAAAGCAAAGAAAGGGTTACTTCAGCTCTAATTAATGCAGGTTTTTATATTCCTCGCAAAACAATAACAATTAGTTTAGCTCCTGCTGAATTAAGAAAACAAGGAGCTGCTTTTGATTTACCAATTGCCATCGGTATTTTAGCTGCTGAAGGAGAAATTTCTAATCAAATTCTTAAAGAATATTTAATAATAGGAGAATTATCTTTGGATAGTAGTATTCGTCCCATTAAAGGGATTCTTCCAATAGCATCTGAAGCGAATTGTTTAGGATTTAAAAAATTAATTTTGCCTTTTGAAAATGCTAAAGAAGCTTCGTATGTTGATGGAATAGAAATTTACCCTGTAAAATCTTTAACTCAAGCGGTTTATTTTCTAAAAGGGACAGAAGAAATCAGCCTTTATCCCCATTCTAATATGAGTTTTACTTTTATGCCAAAGTCAGATATAGATATGCAAGATGTCAAGGGTCAGCAATATGCAAAGAGAGCCTTAGAAGTGGCAGTTGCAGGTAGGCATAATATATTATTAATAGGACCTCCCGGATCAGGAAAAACTCTTTTGGCTCAAAGAATCCCTACTATCATGCCTCCTTTATCTTCTGAAGAAGCTATTGAAACGACAAAAATTCATAGCGTAGCAGGGATCCTAAACAGCAATGGCTTGTTAACATCAAGACCATTTCGATCGCCTCATCATACAATATCCTATGCAGGATTAACAGGTGGCGGTCAAATACCTAAACCGGGAGAAATTTCTTTAGCTCATAATGGAGTTCTGTTCCTAGATGAATTACCTGAATTTCAAAAGAATGTCTTAGAGGTTCTAAGACAACCTTTAGAAGATGGTTTCATAAGAATATCAAGGGCTTCGGCTTCTATAACTTATCCAGCTCGTTTTATGTTAGTTGCAGCTATGAATGCTTGCCCTTGTGGTTTTTTTTCTGACCCTAAAAAAGCTTGTAAATGCACGCCAAATGAAATTAAAAGATATATCTCAAAAATATCAGGACCCCTTTTAGATAGAATAGATATGCATATTTTTTTACCCCCTGTCAAAAGCGAGGAATTACTCAATAAAATGCCGGATGGAGAACCTTCTTCTGTTATTCAAAAAAGAATAATAGAAGCTACGAATATTCAGTTAAAAAGGTTTAGCAACGATGGAATCTTTTTTAATAGCCAAATGTCAAATCAATTAATTGAAAAATATTGCTCTTTAGATAAAGAATGTCAGCAATTATTAAACAGTGCTATGAAAAATATGGGAATGAGTGCAAGAGCTTATCATAGGATTTTAAAAGTTTCTCGGACGATAGCAGACTTAGAGAAATCCTCTTCTATACAGGAGAGGCATTTAGCAGAAGCTGTGCAGTATCGGAGTGTAGAGGAGCTGAACATTTTGTCTCCCAAATAGGACATTCCATTTATTTGATTTTATAAATATATTCTCTTTATTATCTTAGATTTACATAAATTGGCATTGCTATTGTCTAATGCCAAAAGCTAATAAAATTTTATTTGGAGGTAAGTTATGAACAGAAAAAACATTAAAATAAAATCAATTTTAATTATGGTTTTGTCTTTCCTTATGACAGAGGCTTTTAGTTTAGCTGGGGTTAATTTCTTTTTTTCTTATTCTGATTATGATTATGCTCCTTATCAAGAGAATTTTGGATTTGGCTATTATGATTATAATACTATTTTAGGTCCTTATGGATATTGGATAAGAGTTGAACCCGTAGGTATAGTTTGGGTTCCCTATGTTTATGTTAGTTGGAGACCTTATTATTATGGTTATTGGGTATATACTTATTATGGACCTACTTGGGTTGCCTATGAGCCTTGGGGATGGTTAACTCATCATTATGGCAGATGGTTCTACTATCCTGCTTATGGATGGTGTTGGATGCCTGCATATGAATGGGCTCCCGCTTGGGTTAGTTGGAGAATTTATGGCGAATACATTGCCTGGGCTCCTCTTCCTCCTGAAAGATATTATTATAATTATGATTCGAGATACGAATATGATAAATATAATGGATACAGACAAAATCCTCTAAAATTTAATCCTTATGTCGCTGTTAATGTTAAAGATTTTCCTAAAGAAAATATTCACAAATATATAAAAAGTAATTTGAAAATTGAAAATCTGAAATTCGCATCTGAAAGAGCACCCGATAAAGAATTCATTGAAAAACACACTTTTTATAAAGTGCCACTTGTTTCTTTAGAAGAGAAATCTTTTAGAATTAATGGAAAACAAATAAATTATTATTCTCCTTCAGGACAAGCAGAAAAGGTAATCACTTATTCAGAAGAAATTCGAAAAAATTTAAGGCCGGTGAAATTAAATAATGAAAGAGAGAATAAATTTTATATTAGAGAAGGGAAAGTAGTTAAAGAGGATTATAGCATTTATCCAAAATTGAATAAAGAGCACTTACATAACAATTCTACCGATATAAATGCTCGTTATAGACAAAATGAATATGATTATAATGAAGTAAATAAGCATAATTGGAGAGAAAGAAATATTCAAAACAATCACATCCAGCATAAATATGAGATGGAAAATTATAATAAGTCTGATGCTTATTTAAAAGAATTTTTCCAAGAAAGGGCTAATAAAAATGATTACGAGAAAACAAATTTATATTATCAACGAAAGCAAGATATGCATTATCAAGATGCTCCAACGATCAATATTAAAAATAAAGAAATAGATAAAGATAATTCACCAATTTTTAGACCTTCCTTAAAAAACAAAAATGACTTCTATGAAGAAAGGAAAGTGAAAGATAAGCATTTGAAAAGATTTGATAGAGATTAAATAAAATTTTATAGAAACTTTTCCAGGGGGATTTTCGAATCCCCCTTTTTTTATATCTCTCTTTACTTCTTGTGTATTATAGTAGAAATAGCATGCTTAAATACGAGAATTTCTTGATTTTCACTTTCAATCAATATTGTGTATTTATCGAAATTTTTTATTTTCCCTTCTATCTTGTATCCATTGATTAGGAAAATAGTTATAAGTGTGTTATTTTTCATTTTGTTATTTAAAAAGTCATCTTGAATCATAATTTCTTTGTTCATGTTTTCTCCTTTATAATTAAAATATTTATTTTTTTCAAAGAGAATTGATAAAAAATATTTTTATGGAATCTATGAAAGAATCTTCAAGACATTCTTCTTTGTTTTTCCAGATTATTTCTTTATCAGCCTTAAACCAAGTCAATTGTCTTTTAGCATATTTTTTAGTATTTCTTTTAATCAAAGCAATAGCAGCATCTAAAGAAATTTCCTTTTTGAAGTATGAAACTAATTCTTTATATCCAATAGCTTCCAAGGCTGGTATATTATATCCATAATTATTAATAAGAAAATTTACTTCATCAAGTAAACCTTTTTTAATCATTTCATTAATTCTCTTTTCGATTTTATAATGCAATTCCTTTTTAGGTAGCAAAATACCCAATTTAAAAATATTAAACTTTTTTTCCTTTTTTTGTTTTTTTTGAAGAGAGCTCTTTAATTCTCTGGTTAAAGCGAAAATCTCAATAGCTCTAATTATTCTTAATAAATCGTTCTTAAGGATTTTTTTTGCGGATTCCGGATCAATAAAAGCTAACTGTTTATGGATAAATTCGCTTCCCATAATTTTAGCAATATTTTTTAATGAATTTCGCAATTCAATGTTTGCTGGCGGAGCAGGGAAGAATCCTTCAATCAAAGCTCTAATATATAATCCTGACCCACCTACGACAATAGGCAATTTTTTTCTTTCAACTATTTCTTTTATTTTATCATATGCTAACTTTGCATATTCAGCAGCAGAAAATCTTACTTGAGGTTCGAGAAAATTATATAAGTGATGAGAAACATTTTCTAATCTATCAAACTCAGGTGAATTAGTTCCAATTATGCAGTATTTGTATATTTGCCTTGAATCAGCATTAACAATTTCTCCTCCTAAAGCTTTTGCAAGTTTTAAGGCTATTAAGCTTTTTTCAGTAGCTGTTGGTCCAACTATCAGTAATAGAGGGATTTTTTTTACTTCATTCCCTTTTTCGTCCATGTCTGTTCTAATGTTTCCCTTGCTTCATCAGCAACTTCTTTTTCATGCACTGAACAATAGATATGCCCCTTTGGAATAACAGCATCGCATCTTTTGCATCTATTCTTTGCAAAAGGCTTACTAATAATTTTACCAATTTTTATTATTAAAGCTATTGCGAATAAAAATAAGCTGACAAAAAATAATATTTTAGAGATAACAAAAAGACTTTGATTGCTTCCTCTAAAACGAAGATCAAATATTATCCAACATAACAAGCTTGCTATGAAGAGAATTGAAGCTAATCTTGTCATATGTTTTTTTCTTGCTTAAAAAAATTTCTTTAATAAGGCATAAGAGAATAAAATAATAATTATTAATATAATTCCCAATAATTGCTTTTTATCCAAATGCATAAAAACATATTTAATAAAAATTAGATTGGGTAATTTTTAGAGTGTCTACAACTACTTTTTCGTGCTCGGTTCCCAAAGTCTTTTTGACTGCTAATATTTCAGCATATAAAATTTCTTCTAAGCTTTTATGAAGATTATCTTGATCTATTGAACCATATTTTTTTTTGACAAGATTCAAGAAAGATTCTTCAATGAAGGTTCCATCTTCTTGGAGTTCAATTTGAGAAAGCATGTTATCATTTTGATTGCAATAATCATTAATATATTTCCTTAAAACATATTCGCTGATAGGACCCACTTCTCTAAACATATATCTATAAATGAACGAAAATAGTTTATTATAATTTTTTATTATAGCCAATGCTTTTTCTTTAGTAATCGGAATTGAAATCATTGGTGGGTAAGACTTTCTTCCTTTAATAAAAATTAAATCTATGCATAATAGCAAATACAAAACCTTTAAAGTTTCTTTTTCTCCTATTTCACTTATTTGGCAAATTTCCTCTACTGATTTTTTCCCATCCACAAGACTAAGGATATGATTTTCATGAGGTTCTAATAAAAGGGGTGGATGTTTTGTTGTTTGAGTAAAAATAATATCTTTTGTTGGCAACCTCTTTTCAATTGCTTGATAATTCTTTATATTTCTGATTCCTTCCATGATTAATTCGGGAATTCTTACATCTGCCGTTATATTCTCTTTACTTGGCAAATCCCCTTCTGAAAAGTAAAATTCTCCTTCTTGCCATTCAAAGATACTATGTACTATTTTTTTTATTTGCTTATTTATCCATAACCATAAATCTTTTGGTGATATTGCCCCAATTTCTATTAAGATTTTACCTTGTCTTTTAGATTTCCCTGCCATTAATTCTACTGACTTATCATAATCTTCTTTAGTTATTTTGCCTTCTTGGAGCATAATATCTCCCAATCTATCTTCATTTAGATTAGAAGCTGCAAATATAACATTGCCATCCTTTATATATAATTCTTTCCTTTCATTACCTCTTTTTAAAACTAATAATCCTGTTTTACCGCTTAGGTTTAAAAATTCTAATATATCCGAAATAGATAATATAGATAAATTCCCTTTAATCTTTTTTATGTTAAAAGACTTCATTCTTTTATTCTAATCTCTTATTTATTTTAATTCTTCGAAGTATGCGTAATACCATTTATTCTGAAACAGAATCCGGAGCCTCAAAAATTCTTGATTAGTAATTTTTGCTACCTCTATTTTGGGCTTCTTAGAACTTCTCTTGGCTTCAATCGTAATAGCTAATTCTTTTACTAATTTGTTATCTCCTTTATATATTTCAATATAAGGATTGGAATCTTCAAAAACTAATTTTAAATCATAATTCCCTTTAACTATTGTTTCAGTTCCATATTTAACAGATATTGGTATATATATCTTTCCAACTGAAATAACATTTTGCTCATCTCCATTGGTAAATAAACTCAGCGACAAGATTATTAAAAGGCTTAAAAATATGGAGTTCATTATTTTCCTTTTCATTTTCTTTTCCTCCTAATTGATTATTATAGAATTCTTCTTTCTGAAACTCTGGGATGAAATTCTAATTTTTTTTGCATTATAGGTGTATTAATAATAATTTCGTAGTCAACAATGATTTCGCATCTACCACCGCTTATATCTACTTTTATTTGAGATTCTGTCAAAGGAATATTCAAATCTTTAGCTTTTTGTAACAAAGCTTTTATAATTTCATCTTCATTATAAGAAGGGTCTCTGGCTAATCTTTCCATATAATCTTGAAATTCGTAAGAATCTAACTTTATCGGTATATATTTAATAGCTCCATATCCAACAACTATAAGAATCACTGTTAATAAAAAGACACCAAATTTACTTGCTCCTATTTCATTTCTACAATTCTTCATTTTCATTCTCCTTTTTATAAATTTATTTTTAATATTATACCTTTACAAAATTTTTAAATCAACCTATTATTTTGGAACAATTAGATAATTAGGTCTTCTTTTCCAAAAACTTTCCTCTGACATTGAGTTTAAAGCAATGATATGCTCTAAAGGCTTCATCATTTTTTTAGATAAATCCACGATATTCTCATCAACTGCAATTTGCAAATATGTCAATTCTTTTCTTTGGGAGTTCTCATTTTCTTTTTTAGGCAAATACAGCTCTAACCCTTCTTTCAAAATTATATTCTTTTTAAAAGCTGCTTCTTTAAATGCAGGGTTATAAATCTTAAAAACCTGCTTATCTATTTCTAACTCTTTAATTAAATTATTAATTGGGATGTCCCTCTCTAATTTTTTTCTTTCCAAGGAAATCCCCGAAAATG
>CAYREJ010000067.1:0-6637 GCA_964423235.1 uncultured Acidobacteriota bacterium
TCCTTGCTTAGTAGATAATTTGGATTTAGAAATTACTGCTCCTTCCGGAACTTATTATCGTGGAAATCAGTTCACCGGTACAACCGGAAAGGTCTCTACACCAAATCCAAGCGGCTCCGATTCACTAAATAATGTAGAAGGAATCCTTGTAAATAATCCAGCAACTGGAACCTGGACAGCTAAGGTAAAAGGCATAAATGTTCCCGGACAACCCCCTATTACAACACAAGGATATGCATTAGTAATTACTGGTGATGTTTCAGCAGCAGCTACTTGCACTCCGCCAACATTTGGAGGGGTTCAATCTGTTTCAGATGTAAGTGCATGCGTAAACAATGGTATTCAAATTACTTGGAATCAGCCATCAAGTTGGGGACAAGGTGCTACAACAGGAACCTATGATGTGCGAAGATACACTACATCAGGATGCAGTGGCTCCTATACTACCGTAGCTACCGGATTATCAGCTACCACCACTTCTTATACGGACACTACTGCTACTCCAGGAACTACTTACTATTATCAAGTCGTAGCTATTAATAATTGCAACCCACCTCTATCTTCTACCGGAACTAACAGCTGCTCCTCTGCCGTCGCTGACAATGCTGATTCAACCCCTTGCCCCGCCATAGGAAATAATTTGCTTGTATCCAAATCCGGAACAAATGCTAATGTATCTTGGACAGCCGTTAGCTGTACTGATTTAGCTAATTATCAAGGCTATGGCTCTACTTCTTATTCTGCTCCATTCCCCAGCAGTTGGACACTTCTTGCTACTACCACTTCTACTTCTTTTACTGATCCTTTAGCTTCTTCTTATATCGCATATAAAACTCTTACAGTGGATGCTTGTGGAAATAAATCAAACTAAAATAATTGGAAGGGGACAGCTTTTAATCTGCCCCCTTCTAATACTTATTTTTCTTATCCTTCCTCTGAATGCTGACAATATTAGATTATTAAATTTATTTTCTTTTTCTCATAGTGAATCTCCTTGGATTTATATCAACCCAGCTGATAATGCCTCCAGCAATTTCCTTGGAATGGGCTGGGGTCCTATCAATTATAATGAATTAACTTCACGCTGGATCGTCGGACAAAAAGCAAAAGTAAAATTCCCCTTAAAAAGTCTTAAGGATAGATTTTTATTCCTCTGCTTGAAAGGATTACCTGAAATCAAAGATCAAAAAATAGAAATCTGGTTGAATGACTTTCCAATTAGCTCTTCTGATTTAATTGATTCTTTCAAGATTTATAAATTCTTATTACCGCAAAATTATCAAATAGAAGGCGATAATAACTTAACTTTTCAATTCAATATATTCTCAAGGATATTACCTAAGAAATACTGGTCCGGCAAGATGAAAAAAGATATACCTGTAACAGCTTCTGTTCGCTGGATTCTTATATCAAATGATGATTACAGCTTCGCCTCTATTAATTCTTATTATACAACAGATTTCGCCCTCCTTGATTCTGATCCACCCGGATTTATCCTAAAATCAAAACAAAAAATTTATTTTGCAGAAAAATTACCAGATAATCCTAAATTGATTTTTTCTTTTCTGCCTTATAGCAAAAGAAAAATCTCAAATCTGCTTTTAAAGATAGAGATTCAGGAAACAGAAAATACTAAATCATTTACTCATTCTATCAGAGATGCAGGTAAAAAAATTGAAATACCATTATCAGAATTTTCTAATAAATTAACTTCAATTTCTTTTGAAGCTCTTTCTAATAAAAAAATGCCTGTATATGAAGTTAAAATAATTGATCCATCCATTGAATATTATAAGCAAGGAATAAGCTTATCAGAAGAAGAAAAACAATTTATAAATAAAATAAAAGCTAAAATCAATTCATATAATTTAGTAATCCTATCGTTAGATGCGGCTTCAGCTTCTCATTTTAGTGTTTATAATTATTCTCGTGAAACTACGCCCTTTTTAAAGAAATTATCAAAAGAAAGTTTAGTATTCAATAATGCTTTCACAAATTCCAGTTTTACGCTTGCTTCTATTACTTCTCTTTTCACAGGATTATTGCCTTCTACGCACGGCGTTCTAAGCTCTGAATTATCCATTCCGAATGAAGCTGTGTTGTTATCGGAGTATTTTAAAGAGAAAGGGTTTAGAACCGCTGCCTTTACCGGTAATTACTTCTTTTCAAAAGCTTTTGGCTTCAATCAAGGGTTTGATTATTTTTATGAACCACCATTAGAGAATATCTTGAATCACTCTTCCATAATATTCCAAGAAATTAAAAATTGGATTAATGCTAATATAAATAATAAATTCTTTGTCTTCGCACATTTCAGAGAACCTCATGTTCCTTACCATCCGCCCCCGGAATTTTCTAAACTCTTTTGGAATAAGCCCATCCCTTTTAATATTAAGGAAGCTCGTTCAGTAAATTGCACAGATTATACGCAAAGAACCCAAGAAGAAATTGATTACATCATCTCCCAATACGATGCCCTTATTAAATATATGGATTCTTTAATTGAAAATTTCTTTGCTTTTCTACAAGAAAAGAAAATATTAGAAAAAACCATTATAATTATTATTTCTGATCATGGACAATCGTTTTGGCAACATCAGATTCATACTCATTCTCTTTTAGTGTATGATGAAATTATCCACATCCCTCTTATTATTAAATTCCCTTCCAATTTGAATATTCATCCTAATAAAATTGAAAATCAAATAGAAATTATTGATTTGATGCCCACTTTGATTGATTTGTATTCTTTAAATAAAAAGAATGATTTTCCCGGAGTTAGCTTTGCTCAATGCCTTTTGATAAACCAGTGCCTGCAAAAACCTTTCATTATTTCAAGAAATGAAAGCACTTCTTCTCCTCTTTATGCTATCCGAGACCTAAGATATAAATTAATTGTATCCAGGAATAATAAAAATTTTGAATTGTATGATATAAAAAAAGATCCTTCTGAAAAATTAAATATTTTTAAAGAAAATTCAATAATAGCTAATTACCTCTTAGGACATTTACAAAAAACTTTAACTGATGCAGTGAAATATCGTTACTTTTATCCTCAACCTTCCCGATTAACTGGTGAGGTCCAAGAGAAATTAAGAGCATTGGGTTATGTGGACTAAGTCAAAAATCTTTCTTCTATTGTTAATTCTTTTGTCAGTCATATGCATTCTAAAGGGATTATATATTCAATGGTATATCAATAATAATCCTTATTATAAGGCTGTTATGTGGGATAGTACCGAATATGATGCAATGGCTCAAGAATTTCTTAATCGTTCATTCTGGAAAGGAAATCTTTTCATTCTCCCTCCCGGTTATCCTTTATTCCTTTCTCTTGTATACAAACTCTTCGGACACTCTTATTTTTATGTTCTCCTGATTCAAAATGCATTAACTCTATTATCCTTAATCTTACTTTTCATTTTAGTCAAAAATCTATTTAATGAAACAATAGCACTTTTTACCGTTACCTTATACGGTTTTTATGGGGTCATAAATTTCTATGATAATAAACTGATGGACAATAGTTTAGTTAATTTTCTTTTGATACTTTTTGCTTATTTTTCTCTTAGTTTCATCATATTAAATAAATCAATGAGGAACCTCTTTCTTGGTGCTTTATCTTTAGGATTTGCTTCTATTACAAAGCCAAATTTTTTGTTACTTGCTTTCTTCTTCCTCTTCTTTTTGATATATGAATTTAAAAAAAAGGCTTTAAAATCGCTTTTAATTTTCTCATCAGGCGTTATTATAGTATTAATTCCAATAACTGTTAGGAACTATATCATCTCAAAAGATTTTATCTTAATATCTCCTTATGGAGCACTTGCTTTTTATGATGGTAATAGAAAAGCTGCAAAACCCTACTTTGAAGGAATTCCTTTTTCTATTGAAGTAAAGCCCTTATATAAAGTTATTTCAAAAATAACAGAAGATGAAGCCGGATTTAAAATGATGCCTTCTCAAATTTCTTCCTTCTACTATAAAAAAGCTTTTAATTTTATTGTTAACGATCCTTATAATTGGCTAAAACTCATATTCAAAAAGTTCGTGTTATCTTTTGGAAATTATGAACAAGAATTGAATTACAGCTATGACTTAGAAATTAATACTTATAAAAGATATTTTTTCATACCGTTTTCGTTAATCATTTCATTAGGTATAATCGGTATCTTTCTTAGCGGATTACATAAGAAAAATTTATTATTTTTATTAATAATAATTACAGTTTATGCTACATTACTATTGTTATATATGATCCCCAGATTAAGAGCTCCAGCAATTCCCTTTCTATGTGTTTTTGCAGCTTCTTCTTTAGAAAGAGCTATAAACTTCAAAAGCATCAAGAAAAAGATAATAATCTTTATAATTTTTATTACCATTTTTTTAGGTTCCCTAAAAATAAAACCTCCTTATACTTTTAATTTGCAAGCTAATGAATATATGCAGTATGGGATGGCATATTTAAAATTGAGAAAGTTCAGTGAAGCGGAATTTTATTTAAAAAAGGCAGTAGGAATTGAACCAAGTTTTGCCCGGGGCTACATGGGGCTCGGGCTTTTATATAAAGAAATGCAACAAGATCAAAAATCATTAGAATATTATAAGATTGCATTAAAATATAATGATGCAGACGCAGAAATTCATAATAACATAGCTTCACTATATTTCGCCAATAATAATTTGGAAAAAGCTGAATTTCATTTGACCAGAGGTTATCAACTTAATCCTTACCATCCATCAATTTTATTTAATATGGCAATATTAAAACTAAGAATGAATAAGATAGATGAAGCAAAAAAATTTTATCAACAAGCAATTGCACTTGGTGCCAGAGATAAAATTAAATTATGGGAATATTTCCAGTGATTGCAAATAGCTAAATAATTGAATTTTAGAGTCTTTCTTTGTGCATCCTTTGATATTATGAGAACTGGCTTTATGCTTGAAACTCAATAGCATTACAATGATCTAATAAAAAAAAATTAGGATTATACAGACCCCGTTTCTTTTTATATTTCACCACAAAGGCACATTAGATTAGCAATTAGGGATTAGGAATTAGGAATTAAAGATTAAAGGTTAGCTTCATTCTTATAATATAAGTGCAAGAAATTGAGGAACTCTCAACTCTATAAACTCTACAAACTCTATAAACTCTTCTCTGTGTCTCTGTGGTGAATTTATCTTTGGCACTTGACAATTGTTCTGGTAAATGTGATCTTTATGATTTCATTTAACCACAAAGGGCACAAAGTTATATTTTCTTTTTCACTATGATTTGATCTCCGTCCTGCAGTGATTGTTGTCCAGCTATTATAATCCAATCTCCTTCACTTAAACCCTTTACTACTTCTATCCTTTCATCATCGCTTACCCCAAGCTTTACTTCTTTTTCTAAAGCTTTCCCTTCTTTGGCTATATAAACTATATCTTTTCCATTTTTATTAATTACTCCCGATGTAGGAATTATTAATGCATTTGATTGTGATTTAATTGAGATTCGTATTTTAACGAACATACCGGGCTTTAGTATTTTATTCGGATTGGAAATTTTTATTTGAACTTTTCCCAAATGTGTATTGTTATCTAAAACAGGAGAAATTCTTTCAATATACCCTTCAAAATTTCTATTAGGAAATGATTCCACTTCTATTTTAACTGGCATATTTTCATACAACATGATTAAATCTTTTTCATCAACATCTATTTTAGCTTCAACATTTTCAATAGAAACTAAAGTAGAAATAACAGTATTAGGAGAAACGAAAGCCCCATTTTCTACATATCTGGAAGCTATAAAACCTGAGAAAGGTGCCTTAATTACTGTATCATCAAATAAAATTTTGGCTTGCTTTACTTCTGCAATTTTTTGATTTAATTCTGCTTGTTGCAACAAATAATTAATTTCAGCATTCTTATATTCTGCATCTGCTTTATCTAATTCTTTTTGGGAAATTAATTTTTTTTCAAAAAGGGATTGCATCCTCATCAATTCTCTTTTTTTATTTTCTTTTTCTATGTTAGCTTTTTTAAGAGAAGCTTCTACAACTTCTGCAATAGCCTTTTTTTGTTGGTAGAATTGTAAAGCATCCGAATCATCTAATTGAGCGATAGGCTGTCCCTTTGAGACTTTGTCTCCCATTTCTACAAATATGCGTTTAACTTGTCCTGAAATTTTTGGCTTTATATCTATGCTTTGTTCTGCCTCAATATTAGAAGTATAAACGCGGATAAGATTTATATCACCTTTTTTAACTACTGCTACTTCTACCGGGATTAAGGAAGAACCATAATTATCTTCATCTATATTTTTTCTTATTATATTGTTAGAAAATTTATATAAAATAGTAGCAAATAGAATAATGATGATAAAACCCAGTAAATAATTTAAATTAATTTGATTTTTAATTTTTTTCATAATCAGTTGCTAATTATTATACAAAAATAAATTTAGATTAGCAATTGAAAATTGGGAATTGGGAATTAGGAATTGGGAATTAGGGGTTAGGAAAGTATAAGCTATAAAGGTGCTAAATTGAGGAACTCTCAACTCTACAAACTCTATAAACTCTATAAACTCTATTATTGCAAGCTGATTACCTTTATGATATTATAACAATGGAATGCTGTAGAC
>CAYREJ010000067.1:6737-11136 GCA_964423235.1 uncultured Acidobacteriota bacterium
CTATTATTGCAAGCTGATTACCTTTATGATATTATAACAATGGAATGCTGTAGACATGGTAGCTGATATTAACAATAAAATAGATAAAGAAGAACAAGATTTACTCTACCTTATAAAAACAAGACCTCTGCCCAAACATATAGCTATAATTATGGATGGCAATGGCAGATGGGCTAAAATGAGGAATCTTCCCAGAGTTGAAGGACACAAAGCCGGCATTAATGCTGTTAAACAAGCAGTAGAAGGATGTGCTGAATTGCAAATAGAATTCTTGACTCTTTTTGCTTTCTCCACCGAAAATTGGAAAAGACCTAAAAGAGAAGTAGATACTCTCATGCAGCTTCTCAAAGAATATATTGATAAAGAATTACATACTTTGATTGAGAAAAATATAAAATTTACTGCCATCGGTCGCATTAAAGAATTAAAAAGGGATATTTTTAAAAAGCTGACGAATGCCATGGAAAAAACTTCCCATTGTACAGGATTAAATTTTATAATTGCTTTGAATTATAGTGGGAGAGCGGAATTAATAGATGCAGTTAAAAAGATTATTATAGATGCTAAATTTTCATCATTCAATCCTAACAAAATTAATGAAAACTATATAAAAAAATATCTTTATACTGCTTCTTTTCCTGACCCTGATTTGCTGATAAGAACGAGTGGAGAATTTCGTATAAGCAATTTTATGCTTTGGCAAATTGCTTATTCTGAGATTTGGTTTACAGATATTTATTGGCCAGATTTTACAAAAAAATATTTATATAAAGCTATTCTGGATTATCAAAGAAGAGAAAGAAGATATGGAGGCATCACCGAATAAATATGAATAATTTAAAAAGAATACTGACGGCTATTATTTTAGTTCCACTAATTATTTTCATTATTTTATACTTAAAACCTTTTTATACTTTTTTATTAATTACAGTAGTTTCCTTACTGATGATGCATGAATTATGGACTATGTTAGAAAAAAATAATTTTCGCCCTTTTAAATGGTTAGGATATGTGTTGCTAATAATGATATTGACAATCTTCTTTATTCGCTCAAATGAATTAACTAACTTGATTTTTGTCCTTCCTGTATCTATTTTATTATTCTCTTTATTTCAAAAAGAGAATTTTGAAACAACATTAATTAGAAGCAGTTTAAGCATGTTAACAATAATTTATATAGGAATTTTGTGTGGTTATTTAATAATGCTACGGAGCGCAAACAATAATGAAGAGATGGGGAAAAAGTTATTAATATTACTAATTGGTATAGTTTGGTTATGCGATACAGGTGCATTTTATATAGGAAGCTGGTTAGGAAGGCATTCATTATCTGCTACTATAAGTCCAAAGAAGACAATTGAAGGTGCAATAGGGGGATTAATTTTTGGAATAATCGGTGGGTTGTTGGTGCGAGCTCTTTTTATAAATACTATTAGTTTAACTGATTGCATATTAATAAGTTTTTTTATAAGCATAATAAGCCAAATTGGAGACCTGGTAGAATCTTTAATTAAAAGATCTTTAAAAGCGAAGGATTCCGGTAGCTTACTTCCCGGACATGGTGGTTTGCTTGATAGAATGGATGGATTAATTTTTTCAGCTCCCTTTATGTATCTATTTTCTAAACTACTATTAAAATAAAGGTGATATTAAATTGAAGAGAATAAGCATATTAGGTTCAACTGGTTCAATTGGAACGAATGCTTTAGATGTAATTTCAAGATATCCGGATGAATTTAAAATTATTGGTTTATCAGCCGGAAGCAATAAAGAAAAATTATTAGAACAGGCGATGAAATTTCATCCAAAGATTTTATCAATAAGCAGGAAAGAAGATGCTGATTATTTAGAAAAGAATTTACAAATAAAAGCAAATATCATGTATGGAGAAGAAGGAAATGAAGCGGTAGCCACCCATGAAGAAATAGATATAGTAATAGTAGCTATTGCGGGTCCGGAAGCTATTCTTCCAACATATAAAGCTATCAACAAAAAGAAAGACATAGCATTAGCAGCCAAAGAGATTTTAGTTAGCTGTGGAGAATTTATTATAAAAGCTGCGAAATATAATAAAGTAAGAATCATACCGGTGGATAGTGAACATTCAGCTATATTTCAATGTCTAAGAGGGGAAAATATCAAAGAAGTAGAAAAGATAATATTAACGGCTTCCGGAGGACCATTCCTTTACTACGAAAAGGAAAGATTCAATCAAATCACGCTTCAAGAAGCTCTAAAACATCCTTGTTGGAAAATGGGAAAGAAAATAACTATTGATTCAGCTACTTTAATGAATAAAGGATTAGAATTAATTGAAGCTTATTATTTCTTTAATATTAATTCAAATAAATTGGATGTATTAATTCATCCACAAAGCATAATTCATTCTTTAGTAGTTTTTCGTGATGGAGCTATAAAGGCTCAAATGAGCATCCCGGATATGAGAATACCTATACTTTATGCTCTATCTTATCCAAGAAGATTACCTTTGGATTTGCCAGCTCTTGATCTGCCAAAAATCAATAATTTAACTTTTATAAAGCCTGACGAAGAGAAATTCCCTTGCTTAAAATTAGCTAAAGAAGCTCTCCGTCAAGGAAATTCTATGACAACTATTTTAAACGCTGCTAATGATATTGCTGTGAAAGCTTTTTTAAAAGAAAAGGTCTCTTTTATTTCTATTTCAAAAATTATAGAAAAGGCGCTTGAACATTTTGATAATCATAAAGTTAAATCAATTGATGAAGCTTTACAACTGGATAAAGAAGTAAGAGAATACACAGAAAATGTCTTTATCCCATTATTTACAAGAAATTATCTAACATAGGAGTGTGTTTATGGATTTTAGCTTAATAATAGGATTTATTTTGATGATAGGCTTTATAGTGTTAGTTCATGAATTTGGTCATTTCATTATAGCAAAGCTGCTTAAAATCAAAGTAGTAGAATTTTCTTTAGGATTTGGTCCTAAAATCGTTGGGTTAAAAAAAGGAGAAACGCTTTATAAAATTGCACCTATTCCTTTGGGAGGCTATGTAAAAATATATGGTATGGAAGAAGAAGAAATTACTGAACCAGAGAAAGCTTTCTATAATAGACCTAAACTCCAACGATTTCTTATCTTAGTTATGGGAGGAATCTTCAATATTGTTTCAGCTTATTTTTTATTTACTATATCTTATATGCTTGGAGTTTACGAGCGGACTTATTTAGATAACCCTCCTGTTATCGGATGGGTAAATGAAAATTCCCCTGCTAAAATAGCAGGTCTTCAAATTGGAGACAGAATTATTTCAATAAATAATATAAAAATGACCAATTGGAAAAAAGCTCAAGATTACATAATGATTAATCCGAACCAAAATTTTGTTATGAAAATTCAAAGGAAAGATAAGCTACTAACTATTAAATTAAAATCAACTAAGATAACTTCTCATGAAATTGGATACATAGGAGCACTTCCGGTCCCCCCTTTTAAAATTATAAAAGTATCTCCTAATATGCCCGCCCAAAAAGCTGGCATAAAACCTAATGATATTATTTACGCAGTTGACGATGAGCCTATGCCTGATGATACGCATGTAATTGCTGCTATCAGCAAAAAACCAGGCAAACCACTCTTGCTTTCCATCAGTAGAGGCAATGAAAATTTACAAATTCCTATCACCCCCTTGAATGCTAATGGAAGAGGATTAATAGGAGTTCTACATTATCCTTATATTGAAAAAAAGAGCTACGGCATTCATAGTTTCTCTAAAGCAGCTTCGGAATTATGGAATAATACAATCTTAATTTTTTCCGTTCTGAAGAAATTAATAACTGGCTCAATGTCTGTTAAATCTCTATCCGGTCCTATTGAATTGGCTAAATTTTCCGGCTCCGCTTATAAGCATGGATTTGAAGTATTCATTTTTATGATTGCACTTATAAGTGTTAATCTTGGGATAATTAATCTTTTGCCTATTCCTATGCTTGATGGCGGTCATATTTTCATTATGATAATTGAATGGGTAATAGGAAAAGAATTTAGTATCCGCTTAAAAGAGAGAATAGCAACTGTCGGATTAGTTTTTCTCATTTTATTAATGGTGATTGTTTTTTATTTTGATATATTGAAATTGATACAAGGGGGATAGAGTTCATAGAGTTTATAGAGTTCATAGAGTTTGTAGAGTTTATAGAGTTCCACTTGCAATTGCCTGCATGGAAGATTGATATCATATAGGGATTAGGAATTAGGAATTGGGAATTAGGGGTTGGTGAAAGCATTGGCTATAAAGGATTATTTTGCGCTTTTGTGGTTAGCAATTTTGTCTAACAAAATTTTATTTTTTCACGCAAAGACGCAAAGCACGCAAAGATTATAGGTGATAGGTCAAAGGTTAATAGGTGATAGGTT
>CAYREJ010000068.1:0-10990 GCA_964423235.1 uncultured Acidobacteriota bacterium
GTAAGAAATGGTGGAACTCTCAACTCTACAAACTCTATAAACTCTATAAACTCTACACATTCGCTCTTTTTATAAAAATATTATATAATCAATTGAAATATGAAGTTTCAGACTGAATTCTATAAAAAATTAACAGAAGATAAAAAATCTTCTTTTGAAAAATACAGGGAGATAATAGTAGGTTCTAAAAAATGGTCATATTTTTTATATTATGAATTAACAAATTTATTAGTTAGTTCTTTAGGTTCATCTATAGGATTGCTTGGGCGGAGACTATTATATCCAAGACTATTAGCATCGGCAGGCAAAAATTTATTTTTTGGTCGGAATGTTATTTTGAGGTGTGCAGGCAAAATTTATATGGGTTCAAATGTAATCATAGATGATAATTGCTTATTAGATGGGAGGGGTCCGAATGAAATTAATTTATGGATTGGCAATGATGTATTTATAGGGAGGGATACATTGATTTCTTGTCATGATGGAGTAATAAATATAGGTAATAATGTAAATATAGGTGTGAGAGGGATGATTTTTTCAGGCAGCCGTGTAGAAATAGGAAATAATGTAATAATAGCTGCAGATTGTTACATAACAGGTTCCACTAAGCAATTTAACAGATTAGATATTCCAATAATATCACAAGGTTCCAAAGCAGAAGGGGTATCCATTGGAGACAATACTTGGATTGGTGCCAGAGTAATTGTAAATGATGGTGTAAACATAGGTAGAGATTGCATTATAGGAGCCGGCTCAGTTGTCATAGAGGATATTCCTGATTTCTATATTGCTTACGGCGTCCCAGCTAAACCAATGCGAAAAAGAGAATAGCTATTCATTCTTCCCTAATATGGAAGCAAGCGGAGGATTTGAGAAGCACGCGCATATAATTCCGGATATTGATGGGCAGGTACTTCTATTATTAACCTTTCTAAATACTTCCTTGATTGAGAATATTCCTTTAAGCTAATGTATGCTAAAGCAATGTTAAAATAACATTCATAAAATTCCGGGTCTGCTTCCAATGCTCTCTTAAAGTAATCTATTGCTTTTAGATAATTTTTATTATGCATTGATATAACTCCAAGTCCATTTAAAGTATTTGGATTGCTGGGATTATATTTTAAAGATTCTTGATAAAAATATTCAGCTTTTTGAAATTCTTGTTTTTTAAAATATATATTGCCAATATTAGCAAGAGCAGTTGAATTTTTCGGATCATTTTCTAAGGCTTTCATAAAGTTTTCTAAAGCTTCATCAATATAATTCTTATAAACCAGAAGAGTTCCTCTCAAATTATAAGCTTCCGGATTATTCTCATATAGAGCTATACTTTGCTGAACAGCCATCATTGCTTCATCCAACATTCCTTTTTTAGCATAGCAATATGCTAAATCATACCAGTAGAAAGAATTATCATTATCCCTTTTAATTGCTTCATTAATATAATAAATTGCGTTGTCCCAATCTTTAATTTTTTGAAAATAACTTGAAAGCGTTTTAGAATAAGCTGCAGTATAAGTATCCTCACTATTTAAATTTATAAGAATTTCTAAACCTTCTTCCGGATTCTTGCCCAAAAGGAATTGTGCTTTTCTAAGTAAAAGCCAATATTCAATTTTATCTTTAGGATCAGGCAATTCTTCAGATTTATCTATTTTTGAATATGAGCTTATATAGCCAAGAGCTTGCAATTTCTCTCTTGTCTCTGCATCTATATAATTAGCAGTTGACGATTTCTCATTTTCTTTAACTGCTTGAAGCAGCTCTCTTAATTCTTTGGCTTTATCTGGATATTTTAGAATTAAATTAAAATTTTCTTCTGGATCCTTTGCCAAATTATATAGTTCCGGTTTGGGAGCTTCTATTAATTTCCATTCTTTATTTCTAATGGAGAAAAGCGAAGCCCATTTAAAAGAATTTGGATAGAGTGTTTCAGCATAATTCCATAAATCTTTTTGATTGGAAGAAAAGTTAATAAGTGGAATTAAGGAACTCCCATCTACTTTATGATTCCTAAGGTGCAATAATTCCAAGATAGTAGGAAATAAATCAATGCTTCTTACAAGAGAATTAATTTTTTTTGGTTTATTATATTTTGGGAATTTAATAATTAAAGGGATATGGATGGTAGCATCATACAAGAACATACCGTGCGTAAATTCTTTATGCTCACCAAAAGATTCTCCGTGGTCTCCGATAATAATAATAAGCGTGTCAGAGTAAGCATTAATCTCTTTTAGCGAATTAATCATTAATCCGATTTGATCATCTACATAAGCTATTTCTCCATCATAAGGATCTTCATATTTATCACGATACTCTTTTGGAGGAGAATAAGGAGAATGAGGATCATAATAATGAATCCAGAGAAAAAATTTATTATTTCCATTATTTTTAAGCCATTGAATTGCTTTTTTAGAGACTTCTTCTGCCTTTCTTTCAGCCTCTAAATTATGAGGAGATAATGGATTTATAGGCACTTCATCATCATATAAATCAAATCCGTAATCAAGACCAAAACGCCGATCAAGCACATAAGCAGAAATAAAAGCAGCCGTCTTATATCCTTGAGATTTTAATACCTGCGCCAAGGTTTCTGATTTCTTATCAAAAATATAAGAGCCATTATTTCGTACACCGTGATGATTAGGAAATAATCCAGTCATAATACTGACATGCGATGGCAGCGTCAAAGGAACTTGGCAAAAAGCTTTAGTAAAGAGTATGCCTCTTTCAGCAATATCATCTATATTTTTTGTTTTTATTTTTTTATATCCATAGCAAGATAAATGATCAGCTCTTATTGTATCAATAGTAATAAAAAGTATATTTTTAAAATATAAATTTGGTTTCATCAACAAATAAAATAGCAATAGAGAAATTGTTAAAACGATTATCAGAATAAGAATGATAATTTTCTTCATATCAAAAAATAGAGTTTATAGAGTTTGTAGTGTTTATAGAGTTTGTAGAGTTCCGCTTCTTCTACCTTAAACTCGAAATAAAATAATACATCATGAAATGTTAAAATTGCAACTTGAAATTTCATAATTAGTCAGTTTTCTCTAAAAGCAAGGAAACCACAAGATTATCACAAGATTTACACAAGATATTAGCCACAGAAGCACACAGAATAACACAGAAATAAGGATTTGGAAAAAACTGACCAGATACGAATAAATTACTTGCAAAAGCATTTCTTTTATGATATATTAAAATGAAAATTGAAAATATAAAAGAGGTGCTTATGGATAAAAAAGAAGATTTATTCAAGAAAAGCGAGGAGTTCTTACAATTATTTCAAAAGACAAAAGAATTTATGGAGGAGCTTTTGAGTGAGAATGCAAAATTACGGTATAGACTGGCAACTATTGAAAAGAAAGAAGTTGTGCCTGACAATGATTATTTAAGGAAGCAAATACAAGAATTACAAAATAGAATTAATCAATTAGAAAAGGAGAAGAGAGAACTTGAGGAGAGGTACAAAGAAGTTGAAAAAGAGAATAGGGATTTTGCAACCCGCTATGTAGAGATAGAGGAGCAGAACAACAATTTAGCTAATTTATATGTTGCCAGCTATCAATTGCATTCCACATTAGATTTTAATGAAGTATTAAGAATAGTGATGGAGATCATAATCAATTTAATAGGAGCGGAGGTTTTCAGCATAATGCTTTTTGATGAAAAGAGCAACAATTTAAAGATAGTAGCTCATGAAGGATTAGAAGATAAAATAGAAGAGAAGATAGAACCCGGAGTAGGCATAATAGGTGGGGTAGCCAAGACAGGAGAACCTTATTACATAAATCAGAATTTGGATAATCCTGCGAATATAGATTTTCATCATCCTTTAGCTTGTATTCCCTTGAAGATAAAGGAGCATGTGATTGGTGTTATTACTATATATAAGCTTTTTGTTCAAAAAGAAGGATTTAGCAGTGTAGATTACGAATTATTCAATTTATTGGCTGGACATGCTGCGACTGCTATATTTAGTGCCAAATTATACACTCAATCAGAAAGGAAACTCAGCACAATTCAAGGATTTTTAGATTTATTAACTTCAGCCTCAGCATAGGAAGGGATTTATTATGGAAGAATTATCTTTTCTTATTGTAGAAGATTCTCCCACAATGAGACAGTTGCTTGCTTTTTCCTTGAGAAGATTCAAAGGGTGCAAAATAATAGAAGCTATTGATGGAGTTGATGCATTAAAGAAATTAGCATCTGAGAAAGTTGATATGATTTTAGCGGATATTAACATGCCGGTGATGGATGGATTAAAGTTAATAACGATAATAAGGCAGAATCCAAAAATGAAAGACTTACCTATTATTATAATAACTACTGAAGGTGCTGAAGAAGATAGACAAAGAGGGTTGAAGCTCGGAGCTAATGCTTATATCTCTAAACCAGTTCAAGCTAATCATTTGATAAAAACTATAACAGATTTATTGAATAGTCGTAAGAAAACTTAGCCCCATTCCTCTTTTAGAAATATTAGAATTATTTTTTTCTTTTCTTTCCAAGTGCTAATAATTTATATAAGTTAAAAATAAGCCTGAAGGAGGGGCTTTTAATTTTATTAAATTGTATCTTTTTTCTTTAAATAAATCATCTATCTCTGAAACTTTCCTTTTTCCTTCTCCTACCTCTACAATAGTTCCTACAATCCATCTTACCATATGCCGTAGGAAGCTTCTACCTCTTATTTTAAAAATTATCATCTCTCCTTTTTTCTCTATTTCAAAAAAATCAATGCTTCTTATGGTATCTTCTCTTTTTAAAGCTCCGGTTCCAAATATAGAAAAATCTTTGATCCCTATAAATTTTTCAGCCGCTGCTTTCATAGCTTCCAAATCCAGTTTATGAGGGTAATGCCATACATATTTATAAATGAAAGGCGAACATACTTTTCCATTGTAAAGATAATAAGTATATTCTTTCCATTTTGCTGAAAAGCGAGAATTAAATTTTTCATCGGCTAATTCTATTTCTTTAATTCTTATATCTTTAGGCAATAAGCTATTAAGACCTTTCTTTAGCATAGCTAAATCCAATAATTTGTGATATTTAAAATGAGCAACTTGATAAATGGCATGGACGCCGGAATCAGTTCTGCCTGCCCCTTGAATTTTTTTGGGCTCATTCAATATCTTGCTGAGCTTATCTTGAATTTCAGCTTGGATTGATGGTAGATTAATTTGGTATTGCCATCCGTAATAATTAGTTCCATCATATTCAATAATTAATTTATATACATATTTGTTCTTCATATATTTTGAAGAATGCCAGTCCCTTATTTAATTAGGGAAAGAATCTCTAAACAAGCTTTTTTTACTCTGGCACCATTGTTAGATATGGGAGAAATGCAAGCCGGGCATCCCCCCTCGCATTGACAAGCTTTTATTAATTCATAAGCTTTATTCAATAAAATATTATGCTTCTCATATAATGGCTGACTTAATCCTATCCCTCCCGGATAATTTTCATATATAAAAATTCTTGGCTGAAATACTTCTATAACCCCTTCTTTGGAGCTCTCTCCGATAGCTACGCTTATATCTTTTTTATCGCACATCAAAATTAAAGTAGCAATTGAATGGAGAGCATAAGCTAATCCTTTTATAGAATCAGCTTTCTCTTCATTAGTGTATTTTAATTTTTGAATTAATTCTTTGAAAATAGTAATCCAATATGCCATAGTGTGCATTCTGTACTCCGGCAATTCTAAGTCCCCAGAACCAACATTCTCCATAGTGAAAAATTTTAATTTTTTAAATCCTACTATTTGCTGATAAACTCTAACTTCCCCATGCGCTTTTTCTAAGTTATTTAACTTCTCTTTTAAAAAACAGTCTAAGATGGAAACTTCTCTATGACATATCGCATCAGTGAAATAATCAGAATCTACTTCTTTCACATAAGCTTTTCTGCCATCAAAATCCAGTTTCTCAACATAATACTGCTTCCCTTCTAATAGGTAAATAGCTTTAGGATGAAGCAGCATTAAAGCGCTGGGAAAATCTACTTCAGCTATGACACTGGACTGATTTGTTTGATCAACTACTACGAAATTATCTGAGGTGATACTTCTAAGACTTATCCCATTCGCAGGGTAAGACTGATGTATCCAATGCCATTTATCTCTTGAAAAATGTAAAAACCCATCTTCTTGCAAGAAATTCAGTATCGTTGGTAAAAACTCCTTCCCAAAATTTTCTCCCTTCCTGAAAGGTAATTCATAAGCAGAGCATTTTACATGATCTACGAAAATATGGAGATTATCGGGATTTATCAAAGCATTTTCAGGAGAGGATTGAATAAATTCTAAGGGATTTTTAACCAAATATTGATCAATAGGGTTATTGCTGGCAATAAGAATAGCTATTGAAGGTATTTCTCTTCTTCCAGCTCTACCGGCTTGTTGCCAAGTGCTTGCGATAGTTCCCGGATATGAAGCTATAACAGCTGCATCTAAACTACCAATATCTACTCCTAACTCCAATGCATTTGTGCTCACCACGCATTTTACTATACCTTCTCTTAAATCTCTCTCTATTTCTCTTCTTTTAGTTGGCAAATATCCCCCTCTGTATCCTCTGATTGTATCTAAATCTTCTATATTCTTTTCCCACTTTTGCTTTAATAATGATAAAATAACTTCAGCTATTAATCTTGATGGAGCAAAAATAATTGTTCTCATCCCTCTCTCTATCAAAAATGAAGCTACTTTCACTGATTCCTTTACAAATGACCTTCTAATCCCCAAAATTTTATCCACCAAGGGAGGATTATAGAATACAAAATACTTTTCATTCTGCGAGGCTCCATTCTTATCAATTACTTCTACGGGACTTTCTATCATTCTTTCAACGAATTCTTTAGCATTGGCAATAGTAGCACTTGTTCCAATAAATAAAGGATTGCTTCCATAAAAATCACATAACCTTCTTAATCTCCTTAATACATTTGCTAAATGACTTCCGAAAACGCCTCTGTAAGCATGAAGCTCGTCTATGACTATAAATTTAAGATTCTCAAATAATTTAGTCCATTTCGTATGGTGCGGTAATATGCCGGTATGAAGCATATCCGGATTTGTTATTACTATATGAGCTCTCTGCCTTATTGTCCGCCTTGCATCTTCAGGAGTATCTCCATCATAAGTAAAGCTTTGGATATCCTTTCCTATGTTTTTTATTATTTGTTGTAAATTTACTAATTGGTCTTGCGATAAAGCTTTTGTAGGAAATAAATAAATGGCTCTTGTGTCCGGATTCTTAAGAATAAAATCCAATACCGGCAAATTATAACATAATGTCTTACCTGAAGATGTAGGAGTTGTAATTACAGAATTTTTCCCCTTTATGGCATTTTCATACGCTTTGAATTGATGGATATAAAGTCTTTTATAACCAATCTTTTCTAAAGCCAATTTAAGAGAATCGTCTATTTCCGGCGGAAAATCTGTATAGCAAGCAGCTTGAGCTTCTAATTTATGGATGTAAGTAATGCTACCCTCGAAGCTATTCTTAAACTCTTCTAAAATTCTCAGAACATCTTCCTTTTGGAGATTCATTCTAATCACGGATGCCCAATTTAATTTGTAATTCCTTTAAATCAAGTCTCGGAAATAAAATCATTTGTTTTGGTAATTTAATTCCTAAAGGTAATTGTAAAGGTTCAATGCTCTTCAAATAAATTTTATCTTTATCTATATTCAAGATGGAATAAATCTTCTGACTACTTTCAGGCATTGCCGGATATAATAATATGGACAGGATTCTTATAAAATCTATTATGAAATACAAGATTCCTTCAACTTCTTTTTTATTGGAGCTATTTTTAAATTTAGACCAAGGCTGCTTTTCATCAATATATTTATTAAGTAGATATATTAAATGCCATATCTTTTTAAACAGAATTTGAAGATTGAGATTATTACAAAGGGTATCAATTTCATTTTTAAGGGAATTAAAGTAATCAATTATATTAACTTCAAAAGATCCGATAGTAGGCTTGCTATTTAAAATGCCATTAAAATATTTATCGATCATTTGAAGGGTTCTATTGAGTAAATTTCCATAATCATTAGCCAAGTCAGAATTAATCCTATCCACTAATAATTCTAAGGATATATCGCTGTCATTTTCTAAAGGAGCTTCTCGGAGAAGGAAATATCTAAGGGCATCGCTTCCAACAATGTCAAGAAGAGGTTCCGGTCTTAAAACATTTCCGAAGGTTTTAGACATTTTGGCGCTATGCATCATCCACCATCCGTGCCCATAAATACTTATCGGCAGCTCAATATTTGCAGACATTAAGAAAGCAGGCCAATAAACACAATGAAATCTCAAAATATCTTTACCAACTAAATGCAAGTCAGCAGGCCAATATTTTTCAAATAAAGAATTTTCTTTTCCCCATCCCAACGCAGTAATATAGTTAGATAAAGCATCAAACCATACATAAATAACATGGGAATTATCATTAGGAACCGGTATCCCCCATTTTATGCTTGTACGGCTTACACTAAGGTCTTTCAAACCAGATTCTACAAAGCTAACTACTTCATTATAACGACTCTCCGGTCGGATAAAATTAGAATTATCCTTATAATATTTTAATAAAGGTTCTCTATATTTGCTTAGTCGGAAAAAATAACTTGCTTCTTTGACTTTTTCAGCAACTTTACCACAATCCGGACAAGTTTCTCCCTCCCTATGAGATTCCGGCAAAAAAGCTTCGCAAGACCAGCAATAATATCCTTCATAAAATCCTTTATATATATCGCCATGGTCATAAACTTTTTGAAAGAAATTGGATGCACCTTCTATATGCCTTGCCTCAGTGGTTCTTATAAAATCTGAATAATTCACATTCATTCTTCTCCAGATTTTGTAATAATTTTCTACTACTCGGTCAGCCATCTCTTTTGGAGATATATTCAATTGCTTAGCAGTTTTTTCAGCTTTCTGTCCATGTTCATCAGTTCCAGTTAAAAAATAAACATCATAGCCTAAATTTTTTTTCATTTTAGCTAAAAAATCTGCAATTATGGTAGTAAATACATGTCCTATATGAGGCAAATCATTTACATAATAAATTGGAGTTGTGATATAATATTTAATCATAAAATTATTAATTCAATATAGCATTAGAGCTTAATTAAGTCAATTGATTGAGAATATGAAAGATGAGATTTTAAATCTATTAAACAATTATCTTTTAGAAATACAGCAATATATTATAAAAGAAAAAAATGCGCAAGAATTAAATCCGGATAGAATTTTAAAAGATATAGAGCAGCATGGAATTACTGAGTCTTTTATTTATAATGAGCGCCTTTTCATTTATAAAAATAATAAAATTGAAGAGAAAACGGTAAGTAAATATAAGGTGCGAAAAAGGGATTATGGGACGACTCCACCGATTGAAGAAAATGGTAATCCGATAAGCAATTATTTACAAGGAGATGAAGAAGCAATCATAATAGTTTCTTCATTGATTGATACAAAACCTAAAGGTCCACATACCTTCAAAAAAGAATTAGAAATTTATTATTTGAAAAGCAGAGAACAATAGTTTAATTTCTGATTAATAAATAAGTAAAAGGAGTGATTTTTTTATGCAAAGATTTTATGACATAAAAGAAAAGAAAAGTGAATCAATGATTGAGCAATTATTGGAGAAAGGTTTATTCAAAGTAATGAAAGAGATTTCAGAAAAGGAAGTTATAGAGTTAACAGAAGAATATGGAGCCCACAATTATCAACCTTTGCCTGTAGTTATAGATAAAGGGGATGGTGCAATTGTATGGGACAAATTTGGTAAAAGCTATATAGACCTTATAGGGTGTTATTCAGCTTTAAGTCACGGGCACCGAAATCGAAGAATAATCAGGTGTGCCCTTCAGCAATTAGAGAAATTAACTCTTACCGGAAGACCCGTTTATACCACTGAAATGAGTATTTTCCTTAAATGCTTAGCTGAGTATACTCAAACGGATATGGCTTTGCCCATGAATACCGGAGCCGAAGCTGTTGAAACAGCTATTAAAATTGCCAGACGTTGGGGTTATCGTTTTAAGAATATCCCACCCGATAAAGCTGAAATTATTACTGCAGAAAGAAATTTTCATGGTCGGACTATAACGATAATTTCGTTCTCTACCGAAGAAGCTTACCAAAGAGATTTCGGTCCTTTTACTCCAGGTTTTAAAATAGTACCTTTCAATGATATATCATCTTTAAGATCAGCAATCAATGATAATACCGTGGCTGTTTTACTGGAACCTATACAAGCGGAAGGAGGAGTTATTATTCCTGATGAAGGATACCTTAAAGAAGTTAGGCAAATTTGTAATGAATACAATATTCTTCTTATTTTAGATGAAATTCAAACTGGATTTGGTAGAACGGGCAAACCTTTCGCTCACCAGTGGGAAGATGTTAAACCGGATTTAATGACTTTAGGAAAAGCACTTGGCGGCGGTATAGTGCCTATTTCTGCTGTCGTTGGGAAAAAAGAAATAATGGAAGTCCTTGAGCCCGGTAGCCACGGAAGCACTTTTGGCGGTAATCCTTTCGCTTGCTCCATTGCCGTCGAATCAATACTGGAAATGATAAGAGAAAAACTTCCAGAAAAGGCTCTCTCAGCTGGAGAAAAATTTATTTCCTCCCTTCAAAATCTAAATAGTCCTTATGTTAAAGAGATTAGGGGTAAAGGATTGCTTATCGGAGTAGAATTTAAACCTGAAGCTGGCACCGGTGCTGATTTTGCTAAAAAACTCCTAAAGGAAGGTATCATTACTAAAGAAACTCATAAACAAACTATTAGAATTACACCACCGCTAAATATTACTGATGAACAGATAGAATTAGCTATTGAAAAATTTGCTGGGGTATTAAGGAGTTTATAGAGTTTGTAGAGTTTATAGAGTTGAGAGTTCCACCATTTCTTGCCATTATTGCCTCAATTATTT
>CAYREJ010000069.1:0-10905 GCA_964423235.1 uncultured Acidobacteriota bacterium
ATTTCCTCCATACTCCTTAACCCCTAATCCCTAATTCCCAATGCCTAATCCCTATTTGTGGAACTCTATAAACTCTCAACTCTATAAACTCTATAAACTCCTATATTTGACTTTATTCTATGCTTTTTTTATAATGCAAATGTTTTATTTTATTAATGGAGGTAAAATAATATGAAAAAACAATTAATTATGGTAATGGCTATTTTCTTGTTCTTTGTTAGGAATTTACTTTCTCAAACTGATGAAGAAATTTTTCAGGAATTTAAGTTTAACTTTTCTCCACCCGGTGCCAGAGCATCTGCAATGGGTAAAGCTTTTATAGGATTAGCAGATGATACAACGGCAGCCGAGACCAATCCAGCTGGTTTAACTACTTTAGTCTCTCCCGAGCTTTCATTTGAATATAAAGCAACCGATACAATAATAAAAAGATTTGCTTCTGAAAATTCTTTAATTAATAAAATTCCTACGGATTTTGGTGGGAAAACTAATTTCCCTTCTTTCATTAGTTTTTTCTACCCCTTTAAAAATATTCATTTATCTATTTTTAGGCATGAATATTTGAATTTAAAGGATGAATTTAATTTTGAAAGAAGGATTGTTAAAAATTTTTGGTACTTTCCTCTCTCATCAACAATGAATTTTAAAGGAGCTAATTATGGAGTAGCAATAGCTGCGAAGTCTGGCAATTTATCAATAGGATTATCTTTCAAGCTTTCTACCTTAAAAGCAGAAGCAGAAACATATCGTGAATATTTTTCTCATATTTGGACGCCTGACGGATTTGCTAAAGGAAATAAAACAAAAATTGATGATGCTGATAAAGACTATAGTTTTACTGCAGGATTACTTTATAAATTTAATGAAAAAATTTCATTAGGAGCTGTTTATAGTCGTTCGCCTAAATTTAGAATTAAGGAAGATTTCGGGTTTGTATTAGTTAATGATAGATTTATCTCTTTTGGGTATAATTCAGAAACGCAGCGATTTCCTACTGAGATATTTATAAATATTCCTGATAAATTTGGATTTGGAATTTCTTATCGTCCCAATGAATCTTTTACATTTTTAACTGATATTGTTAGAATTCAGTATAGTCAATTAGTGGATAATTTCAAAATAATATTTGAGGGGAAAGATTATATAAAGCCTGAAGATTACAAAATTAATGATGCTACAGAGATTCATGTAGGTGGAGAGTATGTTTCTTTTATTTCTAATTATCCGATTGCATTAAGAGGAGGCATGTTTACATCTCCGGATAATAAAATAAGATTTATAAAACCAGATATTCCAATAGAAAAAGCAAGAGAGCAAGCAATATTAGAGGATTTATATTGGAATTCCGGTGAAAGAAGCACAGAGGTGGGATTTACTTTGGGGGGAGGAATAGTTTTACAAAATAGATTTCAATTGGATGCTGCTTTTTCTCATTCAAAATCGGTAAGTGAATTTACATTGTCAACTGTTGTGAAATTTTAAGAAAATGATAGCAAAACTTTTTATAAATGGAGAATGGATAGAAAGTGAAAATAAGGGGGATATTATTACTCCTGTTAAAGAAAGAATAGAAATACATTATGCAGGAAGGGATGAAATTGAATCAGCGATTTCTGCTGCGCTTATTGGTTCAGAGCGGATGAAGAAAATGAGTTCTTTTGAGAGAGCGAAAGTGCTAAAGGCGATTGCAGAAAATATAGATGATAGGAAGGAGGAGTTTGCCACAATAATTACAAAAGAAGCTGGTAAGCCGATTTCTTTATCAAGATTAGAAGTTGAAAGAGCAATTTCTACATTCAGTATAGCAGCGGAAGAAAGCAAAAGGATTTATGGAGAAATAATTCCTTTGGATACAGAAACCTTTTCCGAAGGCTATCGGGGATATTATTATAAATTCCCAATAGGAGTAGTCTTAGCAATAACTCCATTTAATTTTCCTTTGAATTTAGTAGCTCATAAAGTAGCTCCTGCTATTGCGAGTGGGAATTCTATAGTTTTAAAACCTTCTCCTTTTACTCCATGCACTGCTTGTTTGTTAGGAGAAGTTATATTGGAGGCTGGATTACCTAAAGAAGCTTTTAATTTAGTTCATTGTATGGCTCCAGTAGCAGAGCAGTTAGTTAAAGATGAAAGAATTGATATGCTTACTTTCACAGGAAGTGCAGCTGTTGGATGGTATTTGAAAGAAATATGCGGGAGGAAGAAAGTAATTTTAGAAATGGGAGGGAATGCCGCTGCTATTGTGGAAGAAGATTCAGATTTAGAATGGGCAGCTAATAGATTAGCTTTAGGATCCTTTGCTTATAGCGGTCAAATATGTATATCAGTGCAAAGAATTTTTGTTAAAGCCAATGTTTTTGAATTGTTTTTAGATAAATTCCTTTTGGCAGTAGAAAGAATTAAAGTAGGGGATCCTTTTGATGAGTTAGTTTTGGTAGGACCAATGATCACAAAAGAAGCAGCTGATAGAGTTGAATCTTGGCTAAAAGATGCTTGGATTAGAGGCGCTCAATTTCTTATGAAAGGAGAAAGAGTAGATGATTTAATTACCCCTTATGTTTTAACGCATACTTCTCCTTCAATGAAAATATGGTCGGAAGAGGTTTTTGGACCCGTTGTTTTAATTGAAACTTTTCTAAATTTTGAAGAAGCCATTAGAATGGTTAATGATTCTAAATACGGTTTGCAAGCTGGGATTTTTACAAAAAATTTAGATTTTATTAATAAAGCAATTGAAGAAATTGAAGTTGGTGGATTGATAATAAATGATTATCCCACTTTTAGAGTTGATAGCATGCCATATGGAGGGATAAAGTGTTCAGGTTTTGGAAGAGAGGGCGTCAAATATGCTATTGAAGAGATGATGAATAAAAAATTAGTAGTGATAAGGAGCAAATGAATTAAATTTTATCGGGCAAATACAAAAACCAGAGCTGCAACTACAGTGGTCCAAAAGCCTCTAATATCACCAACAGCAGTTTGAGTTACATTACTTGTAAACACTATATAATCTTCAATTCTAAATAATTTCTTTTGTTCATCCCAGCTTTTGTCTAAATCGATTTCTAAACCCAAAGTAGTAGCTAACATCATAGCTGCTAAATCTTCAGCATAATCCCCAGCAATTTCTTCATTCTCTCCAAAACTATGATGCTCCGAAAGATACCCATACAAATTATTATCTTTTGGAATTGCTAATCCTACTGAGGCGGCAATTAGCCTATGAGGCTCATTGGTTGCATTATCACTTAAAACACAATAAATAATTTGTCCCGGGTCTAAATATGATAATCCTTCTTCCTTTGATATTAATCTGCAATTAGGTGGGAAAATAGAAGAAACTTTTACAAGATTAAAAGAAGCTATTCCTGCATCCCGCAAAGCAGCTTCAAAACTTGCTAATTTTTCTCTATGAATCCCCACGCCTTTAGTTAAAAAAGCATATTTAGGAACCATAGTTCTTCTCTTATTAAGAATGCTATTAGTAGCATATTTATCCAAAAAAGTCAATTATTGTGATAGGTTATAGGTTATAGGTGATAGATGATAGGTAATAGATGATGGGGCATAGGATAAGAGAAGAAATGGAGCCTATCACCTATTACCTATTATCCATTTTTATGGTAAAATTTTTTTCAATTATGAATAAGCTTATTAAATTTTTTATTATTACAATCTATTTTTTAATGCTTTGGGGATTAAACCCTCAAGGAAAAGAATCAGAGCATCTTGCCTTAAATATCCCTTGGAATAATTATATTGAATGGTTGTATTTCAATGGTAAGCTTGAAATTAAAAATCAAGCAAAAATTTTATCTATGCCTTTTATATTTATTATTGCTCATCAGCAACTCTCTGTAGCAAATCATTTTCCTCAAAATCATATTCTATTTACTTTATTTATTAATTATATAAATGGAAAGCCATATTCTTATACTGATTCTTATTATATAAATTCATCAGTTGAAAATATTAAAAACTACTTGGATGCCGATTTTAATAATTTCTTCTTTATTATGCCGAATAAAAATGCTTCTGTGAAGAAAGAGAAAAATGTTTATTTTATTAATTTTAAATCTGGTAATAATGAAAGATTAGAGCTGATAGCAACGCCTGAATATACTATGATAACTAATTATTGTAATAATTCTTTTCAAGTCAATCCGTCTTTACCTTTACTGGCATATAATTATCCAATCCTTAAATATAGGGGGAATGTATTTATAAAAAACAATAATTATAAAATAATAAATGGGACTGGCTTTTTGGATTACAATGCTTGGAAAATCGGTTGGACAAGAATAGTAAAGGAATGGATTTGGTTCTCTGCTTACTCTGAAAATATGCAAACAACTTTTTGGGCTTTCAAAACTGGATCAGATAGTTTTAATAATTATAATATTAAATTCATTAAAATTATTTATCGGAATAAAAATATAGTTAAAGAATTTTGTAATGAACAATTTAATTTTGATTTGATGAAGCCGGAAAACGGGGAATTGAATTCAATCATAGTTAAATCTAATGATTTTAAATTGAAATTAGAGATAATAGATATCTATTCTTTTAAGCTAAATAGACCTGAATATATTGATGATATGCGGTTTGCTAAAATCAAAATAATTAATAAGAATAAAATATTTTTTGGATTTGCCTTTTTAGAATTTTTAAAATCTTTTTAACTTTTACGCTTACCCCCTCAGAGGCTTAAAAAATTCAGCACTCTACCCATTTATTACAAAAAAATGTCAGTAGAGGAATAACCTCTACTGACCTGAGGATCTAATTACTCAATTTTGATTTCTTTAGGTTTAGCTGCTGGCTTCTTTGGAATCTTGATTTCAAGTAAGCCATTCTTGAAGCTAGCTTTAATATTGTCAGTTTCAACATAGTCAGGTAATGTAAATGTTCTACTAAAAGAACCATAGCATCTTTCTATCCTATGAAAATTCTCTTTTTTAATTTCTTTATCAAGCTTCTTTTCGCCTTTTAATGTAAGAACATTATTAACAACATTGACTTCTATATCTTTTTTATCCATACCGGGTACTTCAGCACTTACTACTATGTCCTCATCAGTTTCATAAATATCTATTGCCGGAGACCAGCGAGACAAAACAGTTTCTTCTTTCCATTCAAAAGGAAAAATTTCATCAAATAATGATGTAAATCTATCTGCTAAAGATTGGAATTCCTTAAAAGGATCCCATCTCTCAAGTGATCTAAAAGGTTTATATCTCATTATAGACATAAAAAACACCTCCTAATTAAAAATTATTCAAGGTTAATTTTAATTTCTTTAGATTTAACTTCAGTTTTTTTAGGAATTTTCAATTGAAGAACACCATTATCATATTTAGCTTGAATAGCATCAATATCTATGTGGCGTGGAAGAGTAAAACTGCGGTAGAAATTTCCCATCTGTCTCTCAGCTTTGAGATAATTTTGCTTTTCAGTATCAGCGGGCGATTTTCTCTCTCCTTTAATAATTAATGAGTTCTCCTCTACTTTGAGATTAATATTATCTTTTTCAACTCCAGGCAAATCAATCCAAAGGATGTAATTTTCTTTGTCTTCATAAATATCTACGGCAGGAGACCAATAATTTTGAAACTCGGCTTCGTAAGAGCGAAGATGAGGAAAAGCGCTTTCAAAGATACGAGTAATTTTATCTTGGATTTCAATAAAATCTTTAAGAGCATCCCATTTAGGCATATTCAAAACCTCCTTTATCAAATTTTTCACTTATTATTATAATAAATTCTTTATAAAAAGTCAAGCATATAATATTATAATATCATTATAAAATTATTATAGTTGTTCAAGAGCAGCGAATAGGGAATTAGCCTTAATCCTTAATCCCACTATTTAATCACCACAGAGACACAGAGAACATAGAGAAGAGTTTTAATCCGCTGTGCCTCTATGGTAAAATATAAATTAAATTCACAAGAGAGCCTCAGAAAAAATGAAATATTTAGCCTTAATAATAATTTTAGAGGGAACTAAGCAATTTCTTTACAATTATTTAATAAATGAGCGAAGCACCCAAACGGATGGCTTAAAAGAAATTTGAGAATTTTAAAAAGTATTAAATACTAAATAAATAATTATATGGTAAAATAAGAAAATAAATTTTTATTTAAGTTTCTGATGAAAATTTTATTTGAAAAATTTTATGTATTGTTAAAATGGATAAGGTATAAGGAATTATTTTTATTATTAAGTCCGCCATTTATGGGTGTATTGTTGGGAGAAAAATCTGTATCATCTTTATTTTCAGCTAAAGAATTTATTAATTTTTTTTTAGTAATGGTAGCAGCTTATTTTGGAGGAGCTCATGTTTTTTTATTTAATTTATGGGGGGGGATAAAATATAATAAGCTTGATGCAGAATGGATAGATTATCCTCTTCAAAAAGAAGAAGTTAACGAAAATATAATATTAGCAATTTCATTAATTTTTTTATTGATTTCATTTTTTATTTATATCCTTCTAAATATCAGAATGCTGATCATAAGCGCTGTAATTGCTTTATTATGGATATTGTATGCTCATCCTAAAACTTTGCTAAAAGGAAAGAGCTTTTTTGCAATACTGATTCATTTTATAAATGGCAATCTGCATTTTCTATTAGGATATATCTATCGTAGTGATAATTTCAGCACTAAATCCCTTTTGATCTCTAATTATTTTTCTTTAATTTTTGTAGCTGGATATTTTCATCATATTTTAAAGGATAAAGAAACTGATAAACAAATGTCAATCAAAACTTTGGCAACAAAGTATAATCCTTCTATTATATTTTATATAGGGAATTTAATTTTTTTATTTACTTTTTTGTATTTAGGCTTTTTATGCTATTTTGCTATTTTACCGGAGTTTTTCTTTATTGCTAATATTCCAATAATAGTGCTACTTATGATATTTTTCTTCCGATATTTAAAGAAGGAATTGAATAAGCAAAATATAATAAGTTATAGGAAAAATATAGAATCCTTTTTAGCCTATATGGAATTTTTATAGGAATTTATAAATTAATCATCTTCTTAAATAGATGAGGATTTTTAATTGCTTAATTCTTTTATTTTTGATGAAGAAGAAAGGAAAAATTTCTTCATTCTTTCTACTGCTGTGATTAAAACTTCAGGTTCTTTGGCGAAAGAGATTCTAAAATAATTATCATAAAATGGTCCAAAAGCATTGCCTTTAACGACGGCAACTTTTGCGATATTAAAGAGTTGGGATGTGAAATTTTCATATGTCTTTTTTAATTTGATGAAGTAAAAATAAGTGCCTTGAGGTTTATAAGCGAAGAGGAATTCATTCAATTCTTGTAAAAGATCATAAAATAAGTCTCTTCTTTTTGTAAATTCTTCTTTAAAGTAATTAACGAATTTTTCTCCATTTTCCAGGGATGAAATAGCAGCTAATTGACTAACAGAAGGGGCACAATTAATTAGAAGGTCATGCACTGTAAGGATTTTCTCTACAATTTTTTTGGAAGAACAGATATAGCCTATTCTCCACCCTGTCATAGCATATTTTTTAGAGAAGCTTTGGATTTTTATAAAATTATGTTTAAATTCAGGCAAGGAGGATAAGCTAAAATATTCTTTATTATCAAAGAGTAAGAAAGAATAAACTTCATCACATAGAATCAGCATATTATATTTTTCAGCTATATTAGCTATTTGGAGAAGCTCATCTTTTGAAATTAATGTTCCAGTAGGATTATTGGGATTACATAATAAAATTGCTTTTGGTTTGTGAGTATTTATTCTATCATAAAGGAGCTCTAAATCTAAACTCCAACCATTTTCATTAAGAGGGATAAAGATTGGGATGATTCCTGCGATTTTGAATTGTTGAAAATAAGAAGCGTAAGTTGGACAAAGTACAGCGATAGAATCTCCGGGTTGAAAACAAGATAATAAAGTTGCCATAAGCCCAGCATTTGCCCCAGCTGTTATGATTATTTCTTCAGGGGAATAACAACTGCCTTCTTTGTTCAGATTTGAAGCAATCATTTCTCTTAGTTTTAAATTACCCATGCCCAAAGTATATTGGTGCCATATAGCTTCATGAAGATGATTTTTAACATATTCAACAATTTGCCATGGAGTAGAAAAATCAGGATAGCCTTGTGCTAAAGAAATAACATCTTCACTTTCTCTAGCTTGCTTTTCCATTTTTTTTATTTCTGATAATTCAATATTTCTCATTTTCCCTTCCTTTTTAAATTTATGAGTTTAAAAAGACAACAAATATGCCAGTTAATTGATGATTTTATTATTTTATAATTTTAAATAATAAGGAAATAAATATATGCACTTTTTTATTTATTTTAGCGAGGCTCTTATGATTGATAATTTTTCTTTACAATGCAGGAAATTAGTTTCATGTAAAGTTATTGAAATTTTTATTGTATAATTTTTGATATAAGGGAGTGTTTATTTTGACACAATCTGGCAATAAAAAAAGTAGCTCTATTGATACAAAAATATGGTTCAAAAGGAATGCTATTCCTTAAATTTAAGGATTTTTATGCAGGGGGAATCAAGTGTAGGTTTTTGAAGATATTCTGATTGGCAATTTGGACAAAATTCTTTTGCCATTGCATCTACCATTGGCAAACATACAAACTCGCATAAAATTAAATCTTTTTCTTTAAATTTTATCCATAGAGGATCATAGTCGTGAAAAAATTGAGTTCCTTCATTTCCTTTTATTATATGGATTCTGAAATTAAGTAATTTGCAGCCTATTTTCCAAGATTGAATAGCTGATTTATAGCCATCTGCCATTTTTAGTTCTTTTTTTAATATTTGAGCTGCCTTTCTTCCTACATCAATAGAGATGGAAGTTAAATATTCTTTAGCTTTTTCATTGCCATATTCTTTTACAAGAAAATCATAGGTAGAGAATAAAAATTCAGTTAATAATTGAAATAATTTATTTTTCTTCTCATAATTAGGTATATAAATAGAAGCTATTTTAGATAAGAAATTCATTATAATTTAATTCTTTGAAATTCTTCAATGGTAGTCAATCCAACTTTAATTTTTTCAATGCAATCATCTCTTAATAATCTAAAGCCTTCTCTTTGAGCTTGTTTAATAATTTCTTCTTCTGGATCATTTTGTAGTATCATAGTTTTAATTTTATTTGAAGGTTTTAGGACTTCGAATAAAGCGATTCTACCTTTATAACCGAGAAAATTACAATCGTTGCATCCTTTTCCATGAAAGGCTTTCAATTCAGAAGCTTCTTTTCTAGAAAAGCCCATATGCTTAAGTAGTTCAGGCTGAATAGGATTTTCTTCTTTACAGTTATCACAGATTTTTCTAACTAATTTTTGATTAATAATTAATGATATACTTGAAGCTAAGAGAGTATTAGGAACTCCCAATTGACGAAAGATAGAAATAACTTGAGATGAAGAGTTAGCATTTAAATCAGCCATAATTAAAGCTTTGGAAGCTATTTTCATAGCTTGGATAGCAACTTCGGCATTTGGAATGTCAGAAATATAAATTGCGTCCGGATCAGATTGTATAATAGTATTCAAGCCAGAGAGATAGTCAAATCCTGCTGAAGGATTTATCTCTGCCTGATGGATGTTTTCTATTCTTTGATAAATAGGAGCTTCTAATGTAAAAACTTTTTTATTACTTTCTGCCAGATGTTTCAATATGGCATACTCAGTTGTTATAGTGCCATTCATTAAGGGTCCTGAAACGACTATAAAACCCGGATTCGAGAGGGCTACTTTCAATTCAATGTAATTTTCGTGCTGTAACCCTATTTCGCTTAGATCTTTTAAAAATTCGTTTAAATTAATTATTTTTATTGAAATGCTTTCTCCATTTACACTTGGGAAAGTAATTATATTAAGCTGATAACGTATATCTTGAATCTTGAGTATTAATTTACCAGATTGAGGAAAATGAGATGAACCGGATTGCATCCGAGCTATCTTTTTTATATTTTCTACAAGAGGCAAATGATGTTTTTTAGAAAATTGCTTAACTTTATATAAAATACCATCTATTCTGAATCTGATGAATAATTCGCTTTCTGAACTTTCAATATGAATATCAGAAGCATTTCTTTTGATAGCATTCAAGAATAATTTATTAATGAAACTTTCATAGTCAATATTTTCTTCTATAGAAATAGGTTTAGTTTTTTCTCTATGTTCAATTAAATTTAATATTTTTAAAATCTCTTCTTGTTCATAATAGAAAGGGATGGGATGACATAAGAGCTTTTTTGAAATTAGTTCCCAAGTAGCAATATCGTTTCTTTTTGACATAGCAACTGGTTGAAAATTACGATTACCAATTTTTTTAGGTTTGAGTATGGGAAGCACTTTTCTTGCTATGCAAAATTGGGGTGTTAAAACATCAACAGCAGGAAAATTAATAACATCATGATTTAATGTGTCGGGAGGGGGTTCGTTTTGCAATGATAAAAAATATTCTAATTCTTCTTGAGTGATAAAATTTAATTCTACAAACAATTCTCCTAATCTCTTACCTGTTTGAGCTTGATGAGCTAATGTAAAAAGCAATTGCTCAGTGCTTAATAATTGAGCCCTTAATAAAATTTCTCCTAATTTTTCTTTACTGCTTCTTAGAGCTTCTCTTTCTGATAAAAGACTTTTGGGTGCATATTTCCAAAAAGTTTCTTTATATTCATCTGAAGCTTCGCAGAAGCATTGAAGGCAATATGGACATAATTTAGTAGGATTTTTAGCGTCACAGCTACACCATACAGAAGAAACTGCATCATATTCTCCTAAACAGTACCAACATTGTATAATATATTCTTCCACTTCTAACTCCATTAATTTTTCTTATTATATCATTTTTGTTAAGAATCTGCAAATAAGGGTAAGGT
>CAYREJ010000070.1:0-10812 GCA_964423235.1 uncultured Acidobacteriota bacterium
TAATCATAGTTAAAAGGCAAAATTATGCTTTAGTCGGAGAAAACTAACCAGTTACTTTTAGGATGCTTGACATTCTTTTAGATATATGGTAAAAAGAAATAATTGCTTTTTTGGGGAAAAAATGGGGCAGTGGAGAGGTTGTGAGGTAGGAGGATTACATAGATGCAATGGTATGCTGTTTATATTAAATGGCACCATGAAAAGAAAGTTGCTCATTATTTAAAGCAAAAAATATAGAATGCTATCTGCCATTATTCAGTTCATTGCGAAAGTGGAAAGATTGTTTATTGTGACATTAGTAGAGATAAGAGAATCATAAATAATATCAGAGGAGTAATTTCGCTTGTAGGCACACCTTTTCCTGAAAGCATACCTGATTATCAGATTAGCTCTCTTAAGACAATTATAGAATCCGGAAAAGTTTTCCAGCGGGTGAATGAAATAATGGTTGGCAGGGAAGTTTTAGTAATTAAAGGTCCATTAAAAGGGGTAAGAGGGATTCTTGTAGAAAAAAGGAATAGAGGTATATTGGTGGTTCAAGTAGAACTGATAAATCAAGGGATTTACATATTGGCAGATAAAAGTGAATTAATATATTATGATGGAAGGGGACCGACGCCTTGTTCGGTGATAAATCCTTCAGAATGAGAATATTGGAGGTAAAAATGTTTAAAAATATAACAATTTATATTTCATTAGTTTTACTAATGATTTATTTAGCATCAGCGCAAGAAGCTGCTAAGAAAATAACAGGCTATATGGGAGGACAGATATTTGATGATGATGAATCAACTGCTTTGGAAGGTGCAAAGATAATTATTCAGCATGTTGATACAGGAAATGAATATAGTGATACCAGTTCAAAAGATGGGACCTATTTTATAAAGAATATACCTCCGGGTCTTTATAATGTGACAATTATATATTTGAATGCTGAATATAAGTACCCGGGGCAAATTCTTGCTGAAGCGAAGGAAAAATTTTATATAAAAGCTTGTTGGGCAACGAAGCATGAGAAGATGATTGCAAAATTGATAGATAGAGAATGCAAGACTCGGGAACCGATAGCTTGGTGGAAGCAAAAGAAATTCATAATTATTGGAGGTTCTGCGGCAGCGGCAGCCGCTGCAGCTATTATTTTAAAAGAAGAAAAAGAAGCGAGTCCTTCAAAACCTTAACAATTTAGCAGAATTGAAAATTAGAGGAATAATATTATTTTTGATAGCGGTTTTGGCAATGAATAGTTTCCTTAATGCTGGTATAAAAAAAAGAAAGCATCAGTATACTACGATAAAAAATATAATAGAGGATGATTTGAAAATTTATACATACAAAATTGGGATATTTAGATTAACGCCGCTTATAAATTTGAATTTTGGATATGATAGTAATTCTTTATCTTCTTACAGTAATGAAATTGCTGATTTTTTTATAGAAGCAGTTCCGAGCATAAATGAGAAATTTGCTATAAAGCAATTTGTTCTCATAAAGGCAAATCAGCAAATTAAATATCTTTTTTATAGGAGGTTGGAGAATTTAAGACAATGGCTAAATTCTTATAATATAGAAATTATGACTGGAAGAAAATCAATAATATTTACTGCTGGGATAGGAAGAAATTCTGATATTTTAAGACCGACCAGCGAATTTGATATTCCTGCTAATCAATTTATTACAAAAGCTGATTTTTCTCTTAAATTTCCTTTTATATTAAGGGGGGAATTCAATTTTTCATATAGTATTAATGATTACTCTTATGAAGGATATTATTCTTATTATGAATATAATGTCGACAAAGCTCTTTCAAGAAAAGAATTTATGTATTCCATAGGATTTGAGAAAGCAATTAGTTCAAAAACTCAGTTTTTTATTGATTATAATAGAGCTTCTTATGAATTTGATTATGATCCTGCGTTGAGGAATTATAGAGGAAATACTATATCCTCTGGTTTTATTTTTGGTCCTTCTGCATTTTTTAAAGGATACCTCAAATTTGGGTATAGCCGTCTTTTTCCTGAAGATTCATCTTTTTTGAGTTTTAAGGGATTGATTGCAAGTGGAGAAATTGAATATATGCCCACTAAGGCAATAAAAATAAAATTCTCTATTATTCGGCAACCCCAATTTTCAGTGTTTTCTTATTATAATAATTTTTATATTCAAGAGCAGGTTGGAGGAGATTTGATCTGGGCTTTTACTGAAAAGATGGCTGTTGGAATAAGCTATTTGAGAGGAAAAAATTCTTATCCTTATTTTAGCAATTTTTCAGGAATAGTAGTTTCAGATAATTATTATCAAGCAAGCTTAAGAATGATATACAAAATAAAAAAAGATTTGTTCTTAGAGAGTGGTGCCAGTTTCTATCGCAGAGATTCTAATCAATTAGTTTTTTTGAAAGATAGAACTTTAATTTTTGCTAATTTTAAAATGCAAATATGAGCAGAGTAATGCAGGAGAAAGATTTAATTATTGGAATCATTTTTTTATCTATAATGATTTTTTTTGCAAATCCTTTCTATGGGGATAGCTTTACTATAAAGGGGAAATGTACTGAAATAAAGAATGTAGCTTGTTTACATTCGATAGAATACAGAGAAGAAGAGAATGAAATTTTAATATATCTGATGATAAAAGATAATTATCAATTTTCTGCAAATTTATTTAATGATCCTTTAAGGGTGGGAATAGACTTATGGCCTATAATAAATGGTATGCAGGCAGAGGTACCTATTACTGGGAAATATATAGAAAGGATAAGAACATCTCAATTTCAGCCAGCTCCGGAATACAAAACCAGAGTCGTAGTAGATTTAAAGAATTTATCTATAAGCGGGATGGATTATTCTTTGGCGAAGGAAAATGAAAGGTTGCTTTTGAAGATTGAAAGGAAGTCCTTGGAATCTGAAAAGGAGAAGAAGGAAGAGGAGGGAAAAACTAATCCTGATAATGTTGAGAAGATAAAGACAGAAGACAAGAGTATTAAGACGACAGAATACAAGGGGACGGATTATATGATAGGCTCGGAGGACCTACTTGAAATAAGAGTTTTTGAATTACCGGAGCTGAACAATACAGTAAGGGTTTCTTCAGATGGAAAAATCAATATTCCTCCTTTGGGTGATATTGAGATAGCAGGATTATCAAAGTCAGCGGCTGAGAAGAAAATAAGTGAGCTATTGCAAAAAAATTTTGTTAATGATGCGCATGTAGTGATTTTTATCAAGGAATATAGAAGTCAGAAAGTGAATATAATAGGAGCGGTAAACAAGCCCGGCAATTATGCTATTATGGGGGAGAAAAGTCTATTAGAAATTTTATCGGATGCGGGTGGATTAAGCGATAAAGCGGGTGAAAAATTATATGTTTTCCGAAGAAAAGATTCGCAAATGATGAAGATTGAAATTAATTTAAAAGAATTATTGGAGCAAGGGAAGGAGAAATTAAATATAATGCTGAAGCCGGGGGATATTATTAATATTCCGGAGGTGCAAAAAATCATCATATACATATATGGGGAGGTGTTGTCTCCAGGCGCAATTGAAATGAAGAAAGATGATGCTACTTTATTGAAAGCTATAACGAAAGCCGGAGGTCCTACTGATAGAGCGAATTTAAGAAAAATTATTATAAAAAGATTGAATGAGGACAAAGAAGAGAAACTTATAAGAATTAATTTGAAAGATATAATAAATGGTAAATTAAAAGATGAATTACTGGAAGATGGGGATGTTATAATAATTCCTGAATCTTTCTTTTAATAATTGGAGGGAATATTATGGAAGAAAATGAATATTATGAAGGAAAAGAGCCTGATATTAAAGATTATTGGTATGTCATAGCAAAAAGAAAAGAGATAGTCATAATTTTCTTTGCTTTAGTGTTTATTTTCACTTTAATTTTTTCCTTGCTTCAGACCCCTTTATATAAGAGTGCATCTATTATTGAGATAAAACCTGATAAAATTCAGATAGTTGAAGACTTATCAGGACAAGCGTATTACACGACTTCTTTAGAAACATTAATGAATACTCAAGTTAGAATTTTACAAAGTAGGACATTAGCAAAAACAGTAGTTTCTAAATTAGGACTCTTGCCTAAAAGGAAAGAAATAATGAAAGTTAAAAGCACTGATAATAGGGTTCCGGAGGAGAAAATAAATGAAAGCGAAGCTGCCGATTCTTTAGTTGATTACTTGTTGAAATCATTAGAAGTTAAATTAATAAGGAATACGAGATTGATTGAAGTATCTTTTATTCTTCCGGATCCCAAAATGGCAAGCTTGCTAACTAATTCTTGGGTAGAGAATTTTGTTTATCTTAGTGCCAAGCAAGAGACGCTGACTAATAGGAATACCAATCTTTTTATTATAGAGCAAATTGAAAAATTACAAAAAGAGATAGCAGAAAAGGAAGCCAAACTAAGGAGCTTAAGTCAGAATAGTGAAATAGTGATTATGGATGAAAAATTAAATATAGCAATGAAAAATTTGAGTCAGCTAAACACTTCATTATTTGATGCGCAAACGGAAAGAATTAATAAAGAATCTTATTATAACAAAGTAAAGAATTCTGTACCGGATGCTCTTCCGGAAGTATTCAATAATCCAATAATTCAAAACCTTCAGAATGATTATAATAAATTGGAAAAAGAATATAATGAAAAATCTAAGATCTTTAAACCTTTATGGCCGGAAATGCTGCGATTAAAGGATCAATTGCAAAAAGCAGAAGATAAATTAAAAGAGGAGAAAAATAAGATATACCAGAACATACTTGAATCAGCAAGAGGGGAATATTTAGCGGCGTTGCAAAAAGAAGAAAAAATAAAGAATGAATTTCAACAGCAGAAGAATGAAGCTATGAAAATAAATAATGATGCGATTTCTTATAATTCTTTAAAGGTGGAGTTAGAGAATCAAAAGAATCTATTAGATTCTTTGCTGAAGAAGAAAGAAGAGACCTCAATATCTGCTAATATGCAAGAGCAGGCGCAGCAAAATATAAGGATAATAGAAGAAGCAAGTATTCCTAAAACGCCTATAAAACCCAAAATAAAATTCAATCTAATATTAGCAATCATAATAGGATTATTTGGTGGTGCCGCTTTAGCCTTTTTTATTGATTATTTAGATGATAAAGTGAGATCAATAGAAGATATTGAGCATTATATAAAATTACCATTATTAGGTTTAATACCGAGATATCATGGCGGTTCAATGCAAATAAAAAGCAAGAAGAAATGGAGTGATAACATTTTGGAACAGGTGGGGATAAAAAAGATTAGCCGAGCGCCCGCAATTATGGATGGGATACCTTATTTATTAACGCATAATAGTCCAAAAAGCTTAATTGCTGAAGCTTTTCGTGTTATAAGAACGGCTGTATTATTATCCAAGGCAGCAATGGAATCTCGCTGTATTCTCATAACGAGCTCACAGCCTAAAGAAGGGAAAACATTTGTTGCAGCTAATTTAGCTATTGCTTTTTCTCAAATCCAAAGAAAAGTTATTTTGGTTGATTGTGATTTACGCAATCCGATGGTTCATAAAGTTTTTAAATTAGAAAATAAACATGGCTTAAATTCTTTTCTCTTGAACACCAAAAATATTAATGAAATCATATTGTCAACCCCTATTAATAATTTAGATATAATTTTGACTGGACATCGTGCTCCTCGTCCTGCTGAGTTGTTATCCTTACCTAATTTTAAAAAACTGCTTGACTCTCTAAAGGAAAAATATGATTATGTCATAATAGATTCACCACCTGTTTTACCGATAGCAGATACTGCTATTATTGCCCCTTATGTAGATATGATATTGCTGATATTATTAAATGAAGGAACCCCTCGCAAATCCGCTATGTTAGCTATTGATAGATTGCAATCTTTGAATTGCCCCTTATTCGGTTGCATTCTTAATTCCGTAGACTTCGAAGGACGCTCTAATTATTACTATAAATATTATAACTATTCTTATTACTATGGCTCTGAAGGGAAAAGTTAGGGGAGATAGGTGAATGCATGAATGGCTGCTAATGCACTAAAATTCATTTGGTTTGCTATATTAATTTTTCTCATTATTTATACACCCATCCCTTTCGCAAGTGTTCTCCCTTATCATATTTTTATAATTGAGATAATGGCAGCTTTCCTTTTTGTATTGTCTTTGATTTTAAGTTTTATGTCTAAAGAATCAAAAAATTATAAATTTGAAATAAAGATGATAAAGCCTTTAGTAGGATTATTAGTTTTAATTATTATTCAGTTAACTCCCTTGCCGTCATTTTTAATAAAAATCTTATCTCCAAAAACCCTTGTGTATAAAAATCTTCCCGGTAATGCTTACTTGGAAGCTTTTGCAAAGATATATGAAAAAAGCCATAGTGAAAATCTATTGGATGGCATTGAGTATTTTAGGAATTCCCTTTCTTTATATCCTTTTGCTTCTTTGTATAAGCTAATTTTTCTTTTATCTTTAGGCTTGATTTTTCTTGCAATAATTTTTGCTGTTCAATCTAAAAAGGAAATAAGATTAGTATTGAAAATTATAATTTTTTCAGGTTTCTTGCAAAGCTTCATATATTTTTTAAGTTATCTTCGTGGCTATCCTATTTTTGATAAATTGTATGGATATGAAATGAAACAAATAATGGGGACCTTCATTAATAGAGACCATTATTCTGCTTATTTGAATATGATTCTTCCTGTTTTAGCTGGGTGGATTTTTTATTACTATAATTCTTTTTGCAAATCCACCAATTTTTATAGATTCAAATTGCTCCGCTTTATTCAATACGAAAACGGCATACCTTGCTATATGGCTATGATATTCGTTTTAATTGGAGTTGGACAAGCATTTTCTTTATCCAGAGCAGGAATTAGCTCAGCTTTTATTGCTTTTGCTTCTCTTGTTTATTTGTTGTCAAATAAAAAAGGAAAAATGCAAATATCTACAATTGTTATTATTCTTGTTTTATCATTATGTAGTTTAATTTACTGGATTGGTTATTATCCTATTGTTTATAGATTTAAGCTTATCCCTTTAGAATGGCAATCCGAAGCCGGAAGATGGGCAGTTTGGAAAGATTCCTTTAGCATCATAAAAGATTTTCCTTTATTCGGAATAGGTTTGGCTAACTTCAATTATCTATTTTCCCATTATAAAAGCTTCTACAGTGAACGAAGATTTTCTTACGCTCACAACGATTTTTTGCAAGCATTGGTAGAATTAGGAATTATTGGGTTTTTATTATTGGTAATTGCTATTTATTATTTTTACAAGCAAGTTTTATCTTATCCTTGGGAAAAAGGATCAAGAACTAAAGCGATTGTTTTTGGTATCATATCTTCTACTTTTGCTATATTGATTCATTCTTGTTTTGATTTTCCAATGCAGATACCCGCTAATGCATTACTCTTTACAATCTTGATAGCTTGCTTATTCGCTTTTATTAAAATAAATACCTATAAATCAAAATTGGCTATTTCTTTTCAGCGGAAATAGCTTTTAAACCAAAATGACTTCTTATCGCTGCTTCAATTTCATTGGCAATATCGAGATTTTCTTTAAGGAATTTTTTTGCATTTTCTCTACCTTGCCCGAGCTTAATGTTTTTGTAATTGAACCAAGAACCTGTTTTTTCAATTAGTTTTATTTCGGAAGCTAAGTCAAGGAGGTCCCCTTCTTTAGAAATACCTTCACCATAAATAATATCAAAATCAGCATATTTAAAAGGAGGCGCTAATTTATTTTTTACTACTTTAACTCTTGTTCTGCTTCCGATGGTATTTTCTCCATCTTTAATGGAAGCTAATTTCCTAATGTCTAATCGCACGGAAGCGTAGAATTTTAAAGCTCTTCCGCCAGTAGTAGTTTCATTAGCACCAAAGAAAACGCCTATTTTTTCTCTCACTTGATTTATAAATATTAAGCAAGTTTTAGATTTAGAAACTATTCCAGCTAATTTACGCAATGCTTGAGACATAAGTCTTGCTTGAAGCCCCATATGAGCATCCCCCATCTCTCCTTCTAATTCTGCTTTCGGAACTAATGCAGCTACTGAATCAATAGTTACTACATCAACTGCACCACTTCTTATCAGTGTCTCAGCTATTTCTAAAGCTTGCTCCCCATAATCAGGCTGAGAGATTAATAAATTTTCTATGTTGACCCCTAAAGCCTTTGCATATTCAGGGTCTAATGCATGCTCAGCGTCTATGAATGCAGCTATTCCATTTTCTTTTTGAGCTTCAGCTATTACATGTAAAGCTAATGTTGTCTTGCCGGAAGATTCCGGACCATATATTTCAACTACTCTCCCTCTTGGTAAGCCTCCTACTCCTATCGCTATATCTAAACTTATTGAACCTGTCGGTATCGCAGCTACCCCTTCCGCCGATACCCGATCCCCTAACCTCATTATAGAGCCCTTCCCAAATTGCTTTTCAATTTGATAAAGCGCTAACTCAACCGCCTTCTTCCTTTCGTCCTTAATTTCCATTTTGCACCTCTTTTAATGAATCTTTATTTTATTGCTTCTCATTATCTTATTTTCTTTTTATTTTGTCAATATATTTTTTCCATTTCTTCCTTCTTTTTTTAGTCAGTTTTTTCCAAAATCAAGGAAAAATATTAAACCACAAGATTATCACAAGATTTTTTTCATGCGATTAACACAGATTTGCACAGAAAAAGAAAATCTTGTGTTAATCTCGTGATTTAATTTTAAACGATATTGTTATTATGAAGGATGATAAGCATTTTGATTAGTTCTTTGGAGAAAACTGAATAATTATGCTTTGTGCTATTTGTAGATTTGATTTATTATGCTATTAGCGAGTTATTTTTTTTCACCTCGCTAACTCGTAATAGAATAATAAAACATAAAAAAAGGGCACCCGAAAGTGCCCCTATGGTTTTAATTGCTTTTGGCTCTTTACTTTACTACATCTCTTAATGATTTACCAGCTTTGAAACGAACAACTTTTTTTGCCGGAATTTGAATTGCTTCTTTAGTTCTGGGATTCCTGCCAACTCTTGCTTTTCTTTTTGCAATGTGGAAAGTCCCAAAACCAACCAATGTTACTTTGTGCCCTTTCTTTAGTGATTCAGTAATGCCGTCAATAACTGCATTAAGAGCTTTAGCAGCTGCTGGTTTTGAAATCTCGGCTTCTTTGGCTATTCTGTTTGTTAATTCTGTTTTATTCATAGATTGACCTCCTTAAATTTTATTGATTTAATCAATGTTTGCATAATTTTATACTAAAAAGAATAGCTAATGTCAAGGATTTAGCTTAATATTAGAGGAATAAATTTAGGATTTATGCACATTTAAAGAGGGTAGATTTAGCTAAATATAAGAAAAATAAGATAATAAATTTATAGCTATTTTTTGCAATAATGAATATACCATAATTTTATATAAGACTTTGCTCTAAATGATTGAAAGGAATTCAAAGACGCTTGATTATTACCAAAGTCCTATCATCCTCCGCTGGGTTATCTCCTCTAAAGTTTTCTACATCTTTTAAAATTATATTTACTAATTCACGGCTTGATTTATCTTTGTTATCAGTTATTATATCAATCATTCTTTCTATGCCATATTCCTTATTATTTTGATTAGTAGTTTCTATTATCCCATCAGTGTATATAACCAATATAGCTCCTTCTTGAAGAAAGGCAAAATCCCTCTCATATTTTGCATCCGGGTTTGGACCCAGGATTGGTCCGCCGGCTTTTAATTCTATAATGTTATTATTGCTGAATAAAAGAGGGGGAACATGTCCAGCATTGCTATAAACCATTGTCCCATTTTTTTCAATCTCACAATAAAATAATGAAATGAATTTGCTTGTTAAGCTACCCCGATGTATTACTCTATTTAATTTTTCTAATGTTTTTACTATTTTTAAATCTTCCTCGACAGCAACTCTAAGACCTATTATTACATCGCGAGCTTGCAAAGCAGCTGGTAATCCATGTCCTGACACATCAGCTACTGCTATTCCTAATATCATTTCTGAGACATGAAGAAAATCATAAACATCTCCACTCAGAACTTCTGCCGGAATGCTTTTAGCAAATATATCATAGCCTTCAAATTTTGGTAATCCTTTTGGAAATAAGCTCTTTTGAATTTCTTTTGCTTCATAGATACTACTTTCTAAAAGGTGATGCATCAATTTTAAATCGGCAACATGTTTAATTGTGCTTAAAGAATAAATTATTTTTTCTCTGTCAAATGGTTCTTTTAAAGTGAACGAAATAATATATTCATCATTCTCTCCCAGAGTTATTGCAGCAAAAGGTTTCATTCCTATTGGATTTTCTATTTTCCTAACATAACCGGGATCGCCAGGCTTCATTATGATATAGCCGATTTTTACGAGTTGCTGTATAGGCGCATAATCAAAAGGAATTTCGTAGCCTAATTTTACTTTACCAGATTCCCCTAGCTTGGCTATTAATTTATATGAACCATTAGTTTTTTTGTATAGCCTGCCGCCAGTAACTGCTAATTCCGATTTCTCTTCTACCAGAGATTCCATAATACTTTCTACCATTGAAATTATACTGCTTGATGATTTTATAGAATCTAAAGTTTTTTTTAATTTTTTAAATAATTTTCTGTAGCTCATAGAAGGAAATTCGCTATTAACTTAAGCTTTCTGATTAAAAAAGTCAAATTATCCAATTGTAATTGGTCAGTTTTATGCAAAATTATTGCTTTGAGGGTCCCTTATTCAATTTATTTCTTATATTTTTTAACCACAAAGGACACAAAGTTATCACAAAGCACACAAAGTTTT
>CAYREJ010000071.1:0-1753 GCA_964423235.1 uncultured Acidobacteriota bacterium
TTGTGATAATCTTGTGGTTTAATATTTTTCCTTGCTTTTGGAGAAAACTGACCAGATATAAGCGGATTAGAAGCTGCAATTATAGCTTAGCTTTTTGCGGTTGTTTATTTTGAAGCTTGAAACTTCGAGGACCCTACATTTATATTTTAAGATAATTTTTAATAGAGCTAATTAGTAATTTTGTTTCATTAAGGTTCTCGCTTTCTGCATATATTCTTATAATAGGTTCTGTTCCGGAATATCTCAATAGTATCCAATTATTATTTTCTAAGTATAATTTAATACCATCTAAAGAATTTATTTTTATCACTTTCTTTCCATTTATTTTAGAAGGGGGATTTTTAATGAATTTTTCAAATCTTTTTTTTAATTTGAAAGTAAGAGGAAAATTATCTTTTAGATAAAATAAATGTCCATATTTAGTATAAAGATTTTCAATTAATTTAGTGAGAGGTTGCTGATATTCAGAGATAATTTCAGCTACGAGCAAATTAGTTAATATACCATCTTTTTCAGGAATATGTCCCTGTAAAGTAAAACCTGCACTTTCTTCACAAGCTATATCAATTTCATCCTTTTTAAGCAATTGAGCTAAGTGTTTAAAACCAACTGGTGTTTCGATTATAGATAAATTATGAGATTCTGCTATTCTATCTAATAAATGAGTAGTAGAAACACTTCTTCCAATTGATTTTTTTATTATTCCTTTGCTTGCTAAATAATCAGCAATTAATGATAAAATAGTATTTGCGCTCACATATTCTCCTAATTCATTAATTACAGCAAACCTGTCAGCATCAACATCAGTTGCTAATCCTAATTGATGATTATTCTCTCTTACAAAGGCTTTAAGTTCTGCTAAATTATGTTCAGAAATCTCAGGACCATATCCTCCAAATAGGGGGTCTCTAAAATTATGAATAGTTGAAACTATACATCCATTGTCAATCAATATTTTATCAAGATAATCTCTTGCTGTTCCAAATAAAGGATCAATAGCAATTTTGAAATTTGATTTAACTATGGTATTGATTTTAATTTGTTTTTGAAGATGATTAATATAATTTTCTTTTTCTATAAAAGGTTCAATGTAAATATCATTAATATATTGAAATATTATGTTTCCTTTGTTGAGCAATCTTGCTATTTCTTCTTCTATATCTTTGGTAATTTCAGAAGTTGCCGGGGCTCCAGCTTCATCAGAAAATTTCAATCCATTATATTCAGGGGGGTTATGGCTGGCAGTTATATTAATGGCTCCAGCTAATTTATTAGTCATTACTTCATAAGAAAGTACAGGGGTTGGAGTATCTCTCTGACAAAATAATACCATTAATTTATTACCTGAAATAACTCTGGCACATTCAAAAGCAAATTTCTCAGATAAAAATCTTGTGTCATATCCAATTATTAAAGCTCTATCATCAAGATTTCTATTCTTCAAATAGTTAGAAATGGCTTGTGCTGCTATCCTTACATTATGAAAAGTAAACTCTTCACCTATAATTCCTCTCCAGCCTGCTGTTCCAAATTTTATCATTTTTGCCTTCTATTTAATCTTATATTATAGTAAGTCAAGAATTATAAGTCAAAAATCATTTAGCAACCACAGATTAACACAGATTATCACAAGATTTTTTTCATGTTAATTTTATCTATTTTTAATCTTGTATAAATCTGTGTAATCCTGTGATTTTGATTTTAAAGCACGAGATTAACACAGATTATCACAAGATTTTTTTCATGTTAATTT
>CAYREJ010000071.1:1792-10802 GCA_964423235.1 uncultured Acidobacteriota bacterium
GGTTTTGATTTTAAACCACGAGATTAACACAGATTATCACAAGATTTTTTAAACATCTTACGGTAAGCTTGTGGTTTCAATATATTTATTTATAATTTATCCTTAAGCCAAGAAATTATAATATCTTTGCTATCCGGATACCTTGAAATTATTCTGGTTCCGTGAAAAGCGCCTGGATAAATTTTGAGCTGAATCTTATCTTTGTATTTATTATAAATTTCCATAGAGGAATTATAAGAATATTCATCTTTTTCAGAAACGATAATCAAAATATTAGCTTTAGATAATTTAATAAAAGGCAAGATATCTATTCCATTGTAATTTAATCCGGGAGATAATAGCACTATTGCTTGAATATCCGTATATTGTGATGCTAAATATGCTGCTATATTAGCTCCGCTGGAAGCCCCTATTATCCCTATTTTTATTTCTTCATTATTTTTTATCTTTTCCAAATAACTATAAGCAGCTTCTGCATCTTCTTTAAGGGCTAACCATTTTGTAGCATCAAAATCTCTATAATCTAATAAATAACCTTTTTGTAAGCGACTATTTCCATGTCCTCTGAAATCAATAGCTAAAACAGAAAAATAATTATTCAATTCATAAATAATGTCTTTCCAGTCTCCTGAATTTCTGCCTAACATATGGAATAGTAAGATCATATGAGCATTTTCACCTGAATAAGAATAATAATTACCTTTTATTATAATCTAATCTTTAGTATTTAATGAAATCTCTATTTCTTTATTCTCAGCTATTATTGAAAATAGCAAGTTTATTATAATTAGCCAAAATAATAATTTCATATTATTTTCTGACCAGCTTTTATATTTAAAATAACATCTTTTGATTTATCATTTTTTGGACAAATAAGCTTATCATTAAAAATACAATAAGGAAAGTAAGATTTGTTGAAGTCCAATATATATAAATTATCTCTTTTTCTTTTTAAGCTTAAAAATTTTGTCAAAGAAGAAGCATCTACATAATAGCTGATAAATTCCTTTTCTTTTTTATTAGGGTCTTTATAAATATTTAACTTATAATAATTTCCTTCATTCTCAAATATTATATATCCCAAATAAAAATAATTTGATTTGAAACCATAAGGAGTAAATATTTCTTGAATTTTAAAAGGATATTCTATATTAAGAGGGCATAGATATACAAAATGTGAAGTCATTATATGAAAATTAATATCTAAGTTTTTTGACATTTTATTTTTATCATAAATTATGATTAGACCCGAATTTTCTAATTTTATTAATGAAAAGGTAAACCTATCATAGAATTTATAATGATGCTGATGAATTCTCTTGTAGGGTTTTTCTTTTTTGCTTTTTCCATAGAAATTATTTCCATCAAAGCTAATATAAAATTGTTTATTAAAATTTAAGAAATAGCCTATTTGAAACTCATTTTTGTTTAATGAGAAGATTAATTCATCTCCCGGTTTAACTTGCATAATTTTAACAATAAAAAAAGGGGAGAGCGAATCTTCTTTAAAGAATTTCACGAAATCTTTTTGCCATTTTAGTGATTGAGACATTATATTAGAAAATATGTCAATATCATAATTTCTTAAGGGGACGCATATCCCTTTTGCATATAGATAAAGAGGAACTAAAAAATTTATTAACGATAAAATTAGAATTATTTTTAAGCGATTATAAATCATAAAGCAATATATTAAGCATTTAGCGGCAGAAATGCAAAGGGTTGCATAGAGTTTATAGAGTTTATAGAGTTTGTAGAGTTTATAGAGTTCCACAATTTCTTACTTTTAGAGATTATGTTTTTCCTCTCTGATAATTTCCTCCATACTCCTTAACCCCTAATCCCTAATTCCCAATGCCTAATCCCTATCTGTGGAACTCTATAAACTCTCAACTCTATAAACTCTATAAACTTTATTATATATTGAAATAATTTCTTATTATCTGTATAATTAAGTGCTACAATAAAACAAGCGTATAATAAATTGCGATTTTGCAATAAATTTAAGAGAAAAATTATGAAAAGAGAAGTAATAATATTTTCAGTGGCAAGCTTTTTATTTGGATTAGTGTTGGGTATGGTGATAATGAGTTCACATCAGAAAGATTCAAAGATGGCAGTTGAACAAGAGATGAGAAATGAATCGGTGCAACAACAAAATTCTAATGCGAATAAAGACCAGCAAAATCTGCCCCCTGGGCATCCGGACATCAATATTGATTATGACAAAGAAATACAAAAGAGAGAAGATATAATTAAAGCTAATCCTAATGATTTGAAAGCTATGGTTGAGCTTGCTAATTTGTATATTCAAACAAGAAGGAATAAAGAAGCTTTAACTTGGTTTGAAAGAGTGATAGAAAAAGATAATAAGAATATAGATTCTTTATCAGGAGCAGCTACGATATATTTAAGTTTAGGTGAAACAGACAGAGCAAAAGAATACTATAAGAGGGTATTAGACATAGAAGAATATAATCCGGGTGCTCTTTTAGGATTAGGTTGGATTAAGCTTCATAAAGAGGATGATGCTAAGGGTGCGATTAAATTATGGGAATTATTAATTGAACATAATCCGAATTATCCTCTCAATCAAGAATTGAAGCAGGAAATAGATAGATTAAAAAAGGAGAAAAACCTGCTTTAATGTAATTATGCGTATATTCTTGAGATTTTTATATTATTTTTTATTAATGTGGATAATTTATAGATTGATAAAAGTTTTTTTTGTTAGAAGAAAGGCGGTGCAGGATAAGACTGAAGAAAGATTTAAAGATTCAAGTAAAATAGTAATAGGGGGGGAATTCGTTAAGGATCCAAATTGCAATGTATTTTTTCCTAAAGAAAAAGCTATTTTTTTAAATTATAAAGGAGAAACATTTTATTTTTGTAGCGAAGAGTGCAAAGAAAAATATTTGAAAATAAAATTACAAGCATCAGAGAAGTCGGGATAAAACATGCAAGGGCTAATAACAGAAAAAAGTTTTGCTGAAGTATTAGGAGAGATATTTCAAAGGAAAGGGACAGGTTTTTTATTTTTATCTTGGGAAGAGTTATGGAAAATAATTTATATTGAAGAAGGAATTATTAAAAATACAGTATCTAATCAAGAAGAAGAGAATATAGGGGAATATTTGATGAGCTTAGATATAATTTCCAAAGAGCATTTAGAACAGATTCAAGCTACTCAAAAGGAAGGTAATGTGTATGAACAAATATTAGCATTAAATCTCATAAATGAAGAAGATCTATTAAGTTATAAAGAGATGTTATGTAAAGGAATAATATTTTCATTATTTAATTGGCTATCTGGAAAATTTAATTATGAAGAAAGAAAATTAGAAGGTGATAGAAAATATTTTGTTAATTTTCCCATAGCTGAGATTCTCTTGGAAGGGGTCAAAAGAATAAATGAATATCAGTTTATTCAATTACGGTTAGGGAGTTTAGAACAAATTCCTGTTCTTTCTGAGAGTTTTTATTCAAGAGCAAAGGGCTTGCCCTTGAATCCTTCAGAAACCTTTGTGATTTCTCGGATAGATAATAAAACTACAATAAAACAAATAATTGAGATGACAATGTTGGAAGAAGAGGAAGTTTGTCGTTGTATTTATGCGCTGAAATGTATGGGATTTTTAACTTTGGAGGCGCCTATTCAAGATGAGCAGCAAATATATGAGAAAGTCTCTCGCACATACGAGGAATATAGATTTATGGAAGCTGTTAAAAATCTTGCTAAGAACTTAGATAATATGAAAGATCATGAAATATTAGGTATAGATTCAGTCTTTGATATAGAAACTCTCAGAAATTCTTTTGAAGAAGCAGCATTAAAATATAATCCGGAAAGATACTCATCGGTTCGTTTTGCTGGTGTAAAAAAAGAATTAAATTTAATTTATAAAAGAATTATTCAAGCTTATATAAACTTAAGCGCTTCTACAATTGATAAGCCTTCCGAGACCAAATACCCGAGCATTGCGGAAAAAGAAAAAATTTATTTAATAGGCGAAGAGATTGTTTTAGATAAGGAAGCCTTGATTCTTTTTGAGAAAGCTAAAGAATTTGCTGAAAAAGGAGATTATTATCAAGCAGTTAATTTATGTCAGCAGGCTATTGAAAAAAATAAAAAAGTACCGGAATTTCATCTTTTTATAGCTGATATTTATTCAGAGCTTCCCAGATTTGCTAATAAAGCTATAGAGCATTATTTAAGTTATTTGGAAATCCTGCCTAATAATATTACTGTTAAGTTAAAGCTTGCTGAACTATACATAAAAATTTCGCAGTGGGAAAAAGCCAATAAGGAATTGCAAGAGATAGTAGAATTAGAACCTGATAATGAAACTGCACACCAATTAATTTCTGAAATAAGGGATAAAGGAAAGCAATTGGGCTGATGGAACGAATAGCTTAAAAAGCTTTTATGAAATTTTTTTGCTGTAAGGTTTGTTATATCCTATCCACCAAGTTTTCCTTTCTAAATATGATAAAAATAAAAAGAATAAAGATTTTAATCCAACCTTTTTTTTATGATTAAGAAATTTCCAGAAATTGAGTTCCGACCATTCACTATTTTTAATCCTTTCATTCATTAATGAAGGATGTGAACCTGCAAACGGAATAAGATTATAATTGTTTTCAATATTATAAATATTTTTAATTTTTAATTTTTTTATTTTTTCTTCTGAATGCCAGAATCTTTGGAAATCATTATATTTTATTTGCATTTTTTCTGGATTTCTTGCCCAACCATAATGATAAATAGATATAGGAATAGATTTAACAATTAATTTTCTGTTATTTCTTCTAAATCCTTTTGCATCGTTATGAGAATATATACCAATTCCTAATCTAATAGCTCTTACCTCATTTCTATAAAATTTTCTGCTTTCATTGCATAGGAAATAACTACTATAGAAATGTTTGTAATTGAATAATAAGCCTTCTATTGCATTGTTATTATTAGCTTCTGCAATGTAAAGCTTTAGATTATTGTAATCTTGCTCATGGATTAATTCATCGCATTGAAGATATATCCCCCAATCACCTGTGCATTCTTCAATTGCTATATTAGTTTGTTGACTAAATATACGAAAACCTAATGAATCATCCCACACTGTAGGAATTATTTTTAATTTCGGGTCTTTTATTTTTCTCAATTCTTCTATAGTTTCATCATTAGATTCTCCGACCACTGCTATTACTTCATCGCAAATATTTAGTAAAGTTAAAATGCATTCTTTAACAGGATAATCATATTTTATTGCATCTTTAGCTATGGTAAAGCCGCTTATTTTCATAGGATAAAACTGAATTCAATTCTATGTCGTCTATATTTACAAGTCAATAATTTCTTTTATAATATTATTAAGAAAATTGCAATGAAAATTTTATCGCTAAAGAATAAAAATAGGATAAAATAAAACATTCAATTTGTTTTTGTGAAATATTGCAATGCAAGATGAGAAATTAGTAGAAGAAATTCAAAAAGGTAATAATTATTCTTTTAATTTACTTGTTTGGAAATGGGAAAAAAGAATTTATAATTTAGCTGTTAGGATGCTAAATTCTGAAGAGGAAGCTTCCGATGCTTGCCAAGATATATTTATAACAGCATATGAAAAAATTAAAAGCTTCAAAGGGAAATCTAAATTTTCTACTTGGTTGTATAGGATTGCTGTAAATAAATGCATTTCCAGATTGCGTCATCGGAAAGTAGAAAATAAGCATATTAATAAAGATAATTTTCAATTAGGTAGTTTAGAAAAATTGCCTATCAATTACGATAATGAAAATAAAATTGTAAATAAGCAATTAAATGAGAGAATAATGAAATTGATTGATTCATTGCCGGAAGAACAAAAAGCAATTTTAGAATTAAAAATATTTCAGGATTTATCTTTTGAAGAAATTTCACTAATAACAGGTTTGCCAGTCGGAACAGCTAAATCAAGAATGCATTATGCCCTTAAAAAATTACGGAATGAATTAAAAGAATATATTTGATAATAGAGGTTTAAAATGGAAAAATGCAATTTCATAGAGAAAAATTTAATGGATTATTTATTTGAAGAAATAGATATGGAAACCCGAAATAAGATTGAATTACATTTAGAAAAATGCGAAGCTTGTCAATCTGAAATTTTGGAGCTGAAGGCAACCATATCGCTGATAAAAAGTATAGAAGAGAAAGAGCCTGCACGCTTACTTTATTTTAGAAGGGAAAAGGGAAATAGTATTTGGAAATATTTGCTTACAGCTGCGGCTTGCTTGGCTGTTGCTTTTTCCTTATTGATTATAATTAAACAAGAACCATATAATAATGATAAAATAGTGATGCAAACAAATCAGTTAAATAGTCTTTTCAATCGAGCATTAAAAGATTTAGAAATTAAGAATAAATTATTAATTGATGCTAAGTTTCAAGAGTTGGAGAAAAGATTAATTGACTATCAGAATAAAAGATTTAATGTTTTTACTGATGAAATAACAAAGCAAACAAAAGATTTGATATATGCTTCTCTTAATCAAAATGAACAGAATAGAATGAATGACTATAGAAAAGTATCTGATAAAATAGAAGCTTTAAATCAATTAAACGAATATGAAAGACAAAGGACGTTGGAAATATTGAATTATTTAATAAATGCTTCTGCAACAAGAGAAAAGTATTAAAGATTGAAGTATTAAGAATGGGGATGATATTTTTTATATAATTGCTGTATGCGAGATTTACTAATGTGAGTATAAATTTCAGTAGTTGAGATATCAGAATGTCCCAACATAAGTTGAACAGACCTTAAATCTGCGCCATGCTCTAATAAATGAGTGGCAAAAGAATGTCTTAATATATGGGGACTTAACTTTGAAGATAAATTGATTTTTTTTGCATATTTTTTAAGTATTTTCCAAAAGCCTTGGCGTGTTAATTTTTTTCCTCTTTTATTGAGAAAGAGATAATTAGATTGCTTATTTTTCAATAATGCAGGTCTGCTGCTTTTGAGATAATCAATTATGGCGTTGAAGGCTTTTTGTCCGAAAGGAACTAATCTTTCTTTTTTACCTTTACCGAAACAGATAACGAAATTATCATTTAAATTTACATCTTGAATTTTTAAATTGATAAGTTCGGATACTCTTAGACCAGTCGCATAGAGCAATTCAATCATTGCTTTATCTCTAAGTCCTTCAATAGAAGAAATATCAGGAGCTTCCAAAAGTGCTTCTATCTCTTCTTCCGTTAAGAATTTAGGAAGGGGCTTTAATCTTTTAGGAACTTCCATTTCAGATGTAGGGTCTATGCTTATTTTTTTTTCATTATAAAGGAAATGGTAAAAATGTCTTATTGAAGATATTATTCTTGATATTGAATTTATGGAAAGTCCTTTATCGTATAACCAGCTGGAAAACTCTATTAGATTTGAATAAGTGATTTCTGTTAATTTTATAGATTTTGAAATTGCGAAGCTCAATAATTTTAATAAATCTCTGCTATAGGCATCAATAGTGTTATCTGAGAATCCTTTTTCAATTCTTAAGTAGGAGATAAATTCATCTATATATTGCTCTTGTTTCATTAATGAATTAAAGTTTAATAATTTTTGCTTTTCCGGAAATACCTTTAGTAGCATTCCGGCAATCTAATATGAGAGATAAATTATCGGCAAGATGTTGGTAATTTATGATAGAATGATCAGTAATAATTATTCCGAGGTCATAATTAGAAAATGGAATGCTATCAAATTGCAATGATTGATAATTTAAATTATTTAAGCTAAATGAATGTATATAAGGGTCATAATAATCAATGAGTGCTCCTTTAGATAAGAGAAGCTTAATTATATCCAATGCTGGGGATTCTCTTAAATCATTTGTATCTTTTTTATAAGCTACACCTACGATTAAGATTCTTGAATTTTTGATACTTTTGGATTCTTCATTTAGAATATCAGAAACTTTGCTAATAACAAATTCAGGCATATGAGAATTAATTTCGCTTGCTAATTCAATAAAACGCGCAGTATAATTCAATGTTTTTAATTTCCAAAATAAATAAATAGGGTCGATAGGAATGCAATGTCCTCCTAAACCGGGACCAGGATTAAATCTCATAAAACCAAAGGGTTTGGTGCTAGCTGCTTCAATAACTTCCCAAGTATCTATATTTAATTTATTGCACATAATGGCTATTTCGTTAACTAATCCTATATTAACCGCACGAAAAGTATTTTCTAATAACTTAACCATTTCGGCAGATTCAGGTGAACTTACAGGAATTACTTCATCAATAAATTGCTCGTATAATAACTTTGCTAATTGTGTGCAATCTTTTGTAACTCCGCCAACAATTTTCGGTGTATTCTTTAATTTGTAAATTTTGTTTCCCGGGTCTATTCTTTCAGGAGAAAATGCTAAAAAAATTTCTTTCCCCACTGCTAAATTTTCTGTAAGAGTAGGCAGTAATATTTCTCTGGTTGTTCCAGGATAAGTAGTGCTTTCTAATATTATCAGCATACCTGCATGAACATATTTCTTTAATTCCCCAATAGCATTAAGAATATAAGAAATATCAGGGTCCCTTGATTTATTTAAGGGGGTAGGCACACATATACTTACGCAATCAACTTCCTTTAATAAATCCATCCTCCTTTCCGGAATAAATTTTTTCCGCTTCAAAACTTTTAGTATTTCTTCATTATCTATATCTTGAACATATGAAATGCCTTCTTTTAATAAAGAAATTTTTCTTTCATCTATATCTAGCCCTATTACTTCATAGCCAGATTTTGCAATTTCAATAGCTAAGGGAAGCCCTACATAACCTAATCCTATTATTGCAATTTTAGCTTTTTTGTTCAGTATTTTTTCTTTTAATATTGACTTGTGCATAAATTTTAATTTGTTTTATTAATTTAAGACCTTAATAATAGCTAAAAATGATAAAATAATCAATAGAGTTTATAGAGTTTATAGAGTTTGTAGAGTTGAGAGTTCCACCATTTCTTAC
>CAYREJ010000072.1:0-10717 GCA_964423235.1 uncultured Acidobacteriota bacterium
TTCTTAACTTCCTTTTCGTGTTTCTCTTTGTGCTCTTTGTGGTTTATAATTTTTTGCTATTGGATTTTGCTATTGGATTGGCTTTTAGCATTTGGAAAATACTGACCACTTACTAATGGAGGTAATGGAGCTATATAATTATAGAATTCTCGGCTCTATACACTTATTATCTTTATTTCCTGAATTAAGCAAAATCTAAGCATTTGATGGTAATAGCTGTGGAACTCTACAAACTCTCAACTCTATAAACTCTATAAATTCTATCATTTTCCTTTAGTGTAAAGAATTGATATAATGTTTTAAAATTGAAAAATAGAAGCTTTAAATTTAATAAATTAAAATTTATTATTTTTTTAGCTATCTTTTTTTCATCTTTTCTTTTCAAATTTGTTAATATTTCAAGAGATAGTCTCAGCTGGGATGAATTTTATGCATATCTAACTGCTACTCTCAATTTTAAAGATAGCTTACAACTTTATTATGTAGGAGCCGAAGATAATCCTCCACTATATTTCCTTGTCCTTAGAATAATTACTTCTCTGTTCGGTCCTTCTGAAACTATCATCAGAAGCTTTTCTGCAATCTCTGTTTCACTTTGCTCTTCTCTAATTTTTCTTTTAATATTTGAAAAAACAAAGAACCTTCTTTTGTCTTTAATGGCAAGTTTTACTTTTGTTTTGTCTCCCATTTCAGAATATTATGCTCATCTATGCCGTCCCTATGCTTTCCTTGCCTTTTTATTTCTATTAGCCTTTTATTTTTCACACCGTTTCTTCGAAAAAGAAGAGAAGCTTTCTTATTGTTTTTTTATTCTCTGCTCTTCCCTTATGCTATATACACATTATTATTCCATCTTTATGATTGCAAGTATTTTTATAGCTTTATTATTATTTTCAAATAATAAATTCAAAGTGCTCTTTAAGGAAATAATAGCAGCTTTTGTTATATTGATATTATGGTCTCCATGGCTTGCTACCGTTATTCATCAATTCAATAGAGTAAAAATAAAATATTGGATTCCTAAACCTACTATAAAAAATATCTATGAAGTCTTTGATATACACCTCCAAGTAGCTATCCCTGTATTGCTAACATTTTTCCTTTTGTTTTTCCTTAAAGAAAATAAGAAATTCATTCTATATTCATTTTCTATAATTTTTCTAACATTGCTTCTATCTTTCACTTATAGCTTGATGGTAATACCAGTGTTCATAAGCAAAAGAATTGCCATCTTACTTTTGCCAATCCTCGTAATATTTATATTTATTACCATCTATAATAGCTTTTTAATGAATTACTTAAAGATAATTTTTATTTTCGCTATCTTAAGCATCAGTGCATTAAATTTCTTCAAATATAATTCTTCTTACCCTCATTTAGAGGATTGGAAATCTTCAATTAAATTTCTTTCAGCTTCAATTACTGGAAATGAAAAAATAATCTATCCAATAAAATTTCATCCTCCAATTGCAGAATATTATAATAATGATTTAATAAAATATATATCCTCCGCTCCCAATAATAATTCTTTTTGGCTTATAACTCCTCCTTTTTATTTTTCATCAAAACTACTTCAAAATTATTTTGGAAATTATGCTCTCGTTGAAGAGTATAATGTATTTAAAAAATTGCAAAGCCCGATTTGGCATTTTAAACCACAAGGAAAAACTTTTTGGAAGCCAAAAAAAGAAGAAGATAATCATACTATAAGAATATTGCTATCGCCAAGCTGCTATATTCTAAGAGGAAGAATTCATACGAATAGAACAATTCCTATATCAGTTTATTTGTATGAGAAGAACATTCTTTCCACTGTCCCAATAAAGAAAGCTTATGTCGGACCTTTTAGTTTTTGCACAAATTCAAAAGAAGTTAGATTATATCTTTCTTCTTCAGAGGCAGAGTTAGAATGGATTTCATTCTCTTTGAATGATGAATCGGTTAAGCATTGAAAAGGATAGCATAAAAATTAAAATACAAAATTACTAATCAAAATCCGAATATGAATTTAAAAGATTTACTTAATTTGAAATGCTTTCGTTACGAATTTTCTTGGATTCGCCGACAAAATATATTGCCGGAATTAATATCAGACTTATTATTGTGCTTGTTAACAAGCCTCCTAATGCTGCTATACCGAGCGAATTATAAGCTTCCGAACCAACACCTTTGTTTATTGCTAAAGGCAATATGCCGAACACAGTTGTTAGCCAAGTCATTAGTATGGGTCTTAATCTCTTTTTCCCTCCTTCTATCAATGCCATCTTAACTTCCAACCCTTTAGCTCTTAATTTATTCACATAATCTATGTATACTATTGAATTATTTACTACTATCCCAATTAACATTACCATCCCTATAAATGACATTAAATTAATGGTTTGATTTGTTAAGAATAATAATAATAAAACTCCGGAAAAAGAAAAAGGAACTGAAAACATAATGTAAAAAGGATGCTTCAATGATTCAAATTGCGCTGCCATTATCATATAAACAAATATAACGCCTATTATCAAAAGAATAAATAAAGCACGAAAAGCTTTTACTTGCTCTTCGTATTCTCCACTAATTTTCCAATTGACTGATGAAGGTAAATTTACAGTTTCCATAATTCTTTTAAATTCTTTTACAGCATCCCCTAAGCTTATTCCTTCTAAATTAGCAGAAACCTGATAGAGCCTTGCTCTATTCTTGTGCTCGATTTTAATCTCTTGTGCATCTTCAATTAGATTAGTCAAATTTAATATATTTTGATAGGAGCCAGAAAATGTAGGAACCGACAATGCTTTTACATCTTCAAATGTTAATGATTCGGAATTTTGTAATTTTAAAACTATCGGTATATCTTCATTATCTTGTCGGAACTTTCCAATTTCTTTTCCTTCAATATAAGCCCGTAAAGAATCTCCTATAATATAAGAATTCGTTCCTAAAAGAGGAGCTTTATCCTCATTTATTTTAAAATTCATTTGAGTTCTCACAGGCATCACGGTAGAACTAATATCAACAACACCTGCAATATTCCTCAATTTCTCTTCTATAATAGAAACAGCTTTTCGCATATCTTTTAGATTAGTTCCCATTATGTCTACTACTAAAGGCTTTCCCATTCCACCCATTATCGCCTGTTGCATAAAACTGCTTGCAGAAGCAAATGCCCAATCCAGCTCCGGTATCTTATTTACTTCATTCCTCAAAATATCAGCTATCTCTTGACTGCTCCTCTTCCTTTCTGTTTTAGGAACTAATCTTAAACCGACCCCTCCAGCATATGCACCTTCTTCAAAACCAAATGCTTCCCCAAATCCCTGCTCAGATTGACCACAAAAAAGATAACTATGCATTATTTCCGGTATATTCTTTTTAGCAAATTCCCAAATATCTTGAGAAATCTTTAATGTTGTCTCAACATTTGTGTCTATTGGTAATCTCAAAAATACTCTCGCTTCCCCAGTGTCCTCCTTCGGAATGAATTCCGAACCTATAAATGGAATCAAAAATAACGATAAAACAAATATTATTAGACAAACTATTAATACCTGCTTTGGCTTCTCCAAAGCTCTACTGATGAGAAATCCATAATATTCTTCTACCCTCACTATTAATTTTTCTCCTATACTTTTGATCTTTCCTCCTTCCCTTTCTCTCTTTAATAATTTTAAAGAAAGCATAGGCACAAGTGTTATGGCTGATATTAAAGACATAATTAAGCTTATGCTTACAGTAATTGCTAATTGCTTAAACAAAATACCTGTGATGCCGCTTGTAAATATCAAAGGAAGGAAAACTATTATAGTAGTAAATGTAGATGCGCTTATTGCTAATCCTATTATGTCAATAGCTGATTTTGATGCTGTTCTATAATCTTTGCCTTCGTCTGTTAATCTCTTTATCATTTCTAATGAAACAATTGAATTATCCACAACCATCCCGATTGAAATTATTAAACTGGATAATGAAATTGTATTAATTGTATAGCCTAAAAGATACATAAAGAAAAAAGTCATTAAAAGAGAATATGGGATTGCAGTAGCTATAATTAAACTGCTCCAAAAACTCCTTAAAAATAACACAGTAACAACAATTACAAGTATTCCACCAACTATTAAACTTGATCTTAAATTACGAATAGAATTTGTTATAAATTCAGAATTATCAAATATGATAGAAATTTTCACATCTTTAGGAAGTCTTTTGGAAATTTCTTTTAATGCAGCAATTGCTTTTTTAGATACAGCTACTGTATTAGCTCCGGCTTGCTTTTGAATATGAATGATTACCGCAGGTCCTTCATCAGAATATATATATCTTGTCATCTTCGCAAAACCATCTTCTACTTCAGCAATATCTCTTAATCTCGCATATGTTCCATTATTATTAATTACTATAAGATTTTTTATTTCATCTATACTTTTGAATTGACCTAATACTTTTACATATATCTCTTTCGTATGAGCCTTTATTGAACCGGATGGAAAATCTATATTATTTGAACTCAACGATTGCTCAATGGCAGATAAAGGTATATTATAGCTCTTTAATTTGTATGGATTAAGTCTAATGATTATTTGCCTTCTTACGCCTCCATCAGGATAAACCGTTCCTACTCCCGGTATCCTCTTTAATGGATCAACTATTTCTTTATCTACTAACTGAAATAATCGCTGCCAATTCTCTTTTGCCGTGATCGTAACTAATAATATTGGAAATTCTGAACTGCTAAATTTAAAAATCATCGGTTTTTCCGCATCGTCAGGTAAGAACCTTGTTATCCATTCTAATCTTCCTCTTACATCATTTGCTGCTTCATCTAAATCCGTTTGCCAATTGAATTTGCATGTAACTATTGATAAATTGTCTTTAGAACGAGAAGAAATTTCTTCTAAATTAGGAACACTGCTTAGCGTTTCTTCTATATATTTGGTAACTTGCGCTTCTACATCTTCAGCAGTTGCCCCTCTCCAAGTTGTTAAAACTTGTATCACAGGCGGTTCTATATCCGGTAGTAAATCTATCTGCATATAAAATATTGCTATCAGTCCTAATAGCAAAGAACCTAAAAAGAACATCAATGTTGCTATGGGACGATCTACGCTTATATCCGTTATCTTCATAAGCCCTTTTCTGTCCCCTCCTTAACTTCTTTAGCCCTCATTCCTGAAACTATCCTGCGATTTGCTGAAAGAATAACTTTCTCCCCTTCCTCTATCCCATCAATCACTTCAATCAAGTCCCCTCTTATCTGTCCAGCTTTGATATTTTTTTGCTCAATCATCCCCCCCTTTATTACAAAAGCATAATAAACACCAGTTGCTGGATAACGCTGAACCGCTCCATAAGGAATTCCAATAGCTTTATGCTTACCTGTAATTATCCGAACCTTTGCTGTCATGCCAGGCTTTATATCTGCCTCCGCCTTATCTAATATTAAATCTACTGCGAATGTTCTGCTTATTTTATCTATATCTCCTGAAACACGATATACTCTTCCTTTTATCTCTTTATTGGGCATTATATCTAATATCACTTCCCCCTCTTGTCCTTCTTTTACTTGATTGATATATTCTTCGGAAATGTTTGCAGATACTAATAGCTTTCCTTCTGATGCTATTGAACAAAATGGCTTTTGCAACATCATATCAGTATAGGAACCTTCTTTAAGAAAAATTCTCGTTATTATTCCATCAAAAGGAGCTTTAATAAAATGATTTTCCAGCATCTTTTTCATATATTCTAAAGTTGATTCCCCCTGCTGCAATTGAGCCTTCACCGATTCAATTTGCATATTCAATGAATTAAGCTGTGAAGTAATGTGATCTAATTGCTGTTGTCCTATTACACCCTTCTTATATAAATTCTCAATCCTCTCTTTATCTTTCTTTAACATATCTTGCTGATATTCTAATGATTTTAAATTAGCTCCTATTGATTCAATCAATGCCTTCTGCGCCTCCAATTGCTTTAAAGCATATTCGTGCTCCAGTATTGCTAATAGCTGATCCTTTTTTACTCTGGCACCTTCATCCACTAATACCTTTATTATCTGCTTGCTGGCTACCTTCGGATATATTATACTCTCCTGTATCCCTTTTACTATCCCAGTCTCAGACACTGCATCTTGAAAATATACCTTCTTTGCTATAAATGATTTTACAAATATCTCATTCTGCTGATTATTATTCTCCAACTTCTTGCTACATCCTATGCTTAAAATTACAATTGAAATAATGGTTAAATAATTTATTTTTTTCATAATTAAATCTCTTGCTAATGCAATATTAATTTAAAAAGCGAATTTAAATCATTCCCTAAAGCTAAATATAAATTGCAACTTATCATATATTTATCCACTAAAGCTTTATTGTAATAATACTCAGCTTCAATTACATCTCTTGTAGCAAGCAAAACTTCGCTTGCATTCGCCATCCCTTCATTGTATTTTAACTTCATCCCTTCTAAAGCAGATTTCGCATATTCTAAATAAACTTCTGCGGATTTTAACTGCAAATCAATTGCCCTGTATAAATGATATAGATTCTTTATCTCTGATGTAATTTGTAATTTGGTAAGATTAATTTGCTCTGCTAATTGATCTAATTTTAAATCACTTTCAATTTTTTTTGCTGAGGCTAAATATCTTTTTGCGGGGAATTGAAATGTAATTCCAGCGGAGACTGTAGGAAATTTTCCATTAAAAATTTGATCCCAAGCTTCTCCAATGCCACCCGGAATAATAGCTAATATCCTATCACTAAAAATATCATCCTTTATGATCTTGTCCCCTCCTAATCCTTTATAACTAAAAGAGAAAAATAAATCTGCTTGTGGCAACAACATATTTCTCGCCGCATTATTTTCAATTTCCCCAGCAACCTTTTGTTTTTCTAAAGCTCTCAATTCTTCTCTGTTATTGAAAGCTTGATTTAATGCTTCTTGTAAATTAGAAGGAAATTTAATTTCAATGGAAGGAAAATCTACGGGAATGTATATTTCATCTTTAATCAAATCTTGAACATTAGCTCCCATCATTGATTTTAATTTGCTGTCTAATCCAATATATGCATCTATCAATGATTGCTTTAAATAAAATTGCCTCTCTCTTTCTGCTTTGATTTGTTTTAATTCTAACTGAGATAATAACCCTTCCTTTACCATCTCTTCAGTGTCATATAGCATTTTATCAACCCATTTTACAGATGCATCGGCTGCATAAATCTGCTTTAATAATAAAAATAAATTCCAATAAATATTTATTGAATTCAATATAATTTCTTTTTTATTTTTTAAATAATTAAATTCAGCTGCTTTAAAGAAATTATAAGCAATTTTTTGTTCTGATAATTGAATATTTTGTCCAAAACCTGCCAGTAAGGGCTGCGAAATTTGAAAATCAATAGAAGAATTCAAACTCGGATTGATAGTATAAAAAATGTTATTAGTATCAAGACGAGAATTTGAAACAGTTGCTAATAAATTAAGACCGGAATTAAATTTTTTTTGTAATCCAATAGAAGAACCTAAAGTCTTTTGCTTCGCCCCTTCATCAGCAGGACCAAAAAGAATGCTCGGAACAGGCAATTTCTTATCTTCTATAATGCCATTAGCAAAAAAGTAGTAATCAAAAGGCGCCTTAGCTCTCCCTATGTTCACTCCCACTATCTCTTTTTGCAAATTAGCAATTTTTAGCAGCGAAGAATTCTCTTCTACTTCCCTTATTACATCTTTCAATAATAAAGATTTTGTTATTACTCCTTCTTCAAATATCTCATTAGTTTCACTATAAATTAAATAACTTGCACTAAATAAAGTTAGCAATGCCAAAATAATTTTATTCATAATATTTTTCTTCCTTGATTCGTTTAAATTTCTTCATTTAGAATTTTTAAAATAATGTCTTTTATAAAATCAATGGCTTCAGAAATGTTGATATCATCAGCGGCAGTTTTCCTAAAAACAATTCCATCAAAAAGAGCTATGACAAAAATAGCAAAATAATAGCATTTTTTTTCATTAGAGCAAGAATTCTTTAAACACTCTTTTATTTTCTCTGTCCAGAATTGATAAATTTTTTTTATGCGGTTCTGTATTTGTTTATCTAAATAAGAATAATGCAAAAATTCTATTTGGGCTTTAAAAAATGGTAGGTCTCTTTGGATATTATTACTAATTTCTTTAGCAATAGCTGGGAATATTAAACGAGGGTCATCATATGCTTGCATAATTGGCAAAATTCTTTTTTTAAAATCTTCCAACCAATATTCTGTCAGAGCCAAAAATAGGTTTTTTTTAGAAGGGAAGTATTGATAAATAGAGGCTTTGCTTTTACCATATTCTTTGGCGATGGAATCCATTGTGGTATTGGAATAGCCGACAGAAGTGAAGCATTTCATTGCGCTGCATAGGATTTTTTCTTTTTCTTGTTTTTTATTTAAGATGATCGGCATAATTTGCTTAAACTAACCAGTCGGTATAATATAGCAAATTCGCTCCTCCTTGTCAAGTCAATTGGGAATTATAGATTAGGAATTGGGAATTAGGAATTAGGAATTAGGAATTTAAGTACTCATTTAGACAATAGTATTTGAAGGAAATTGATTTTATAAGCGATTATATTAAAGTTAACAATAATTGGAGCTGAAGGAAAAATAAGCTTGGAATTGCAAACATCTATTCGGGGTGTCATAGCAACCCCCTGGTGGGGCCTTTATGTCCACTTTTTTTAATTAGATCATTATAACCCATAATGACCTTATATCCCTAATCCATAATTCCCAATTCCCAATTCCCAATTCCTAATCCCCAATTCCCAATTCCTAATCCCTAATCCTTGTAATTTCACTAATTCTATCTTTTGCTGGTTGGAAATCAGGATTTATTTTTAATGCTAACTGATAATTTTCTAAAGCTTCTTTCTTATTATCTTCAGCATAATAGATTTCAGCAAGATTATAATAGATTTGTTCATTAACGATATTATAATGTATAGCTTCTTTAAGGATATGGAAAGCTTCTGTAATTTTATCTTGTTTCAATAAGGAAGCAGCGTATCCGAGATAAACATCTGCATTGGTATATCCTGATTTTATAAGGCTTTGAAATAGAATTTCTGCTTGGGGATAATTTTGATTCTTGTATAGAGCATAAGCCAAGCGGAAATTAATTAAAGGATTTTCTTTATCAAAAGAAAGTAATTTCTTGTATCTTTCTATCAATATAGGCAAGGGTAAATTAGCTGAATTTAGAAAAGCGATTTCTTTAGCCACATTAGAATAATCTTTTGGGTCCTTATTATTGAAGATGTTGGCTTTTTGGAAATTTTTCTTGGAGAAAGAGATGTATCCTAATGCTTTTAATTTCTCTAAATCTTTATTATTTAATGATAAAAACTCTTGCTGTTTTTGTTTTTGTTTTGAAAGGAATAAAGATAATTCCTTTCGCATTTGTTTAGCAATATTTGGATAATAGCTTATAAGATTATTTATTTCATTTGGATCGGTATCTAATTTATATAATTCTTCTTTTGGGGCTTTTATGTATTTCCAAGGATAATTTCGCCAGCCTATTAAACTGCTCCAGTTATAATCCAAGAAAGGAGCATAAGTTTCTAAATAAATTGAGCTTGCTGACTTTTCTTTATTATTTCCTTTAATGTATGGCAACAAACTTTTTCCTTGACAAAAGTTAGGAATTTTTATATTCAAGAAGTCCAATATAGTTGGCATAATATCTACTAAAGATACTTGATTGAATATAATTTTATTTTTGAAGACAGATTTATTTGCTTTAATGATAAGAGGGATATGCAAGGTTGTATCATAGATGAAGGTGCTGTGATTTACTTCATTATGTTCTCCAAAAGCTTCTCCATGATCAGATGTAAGTATTATAAATAGATTATTAAATATTTTTTCTTCTTTTAAGAAATTAAAGAAATTACCTAAAGAATAGTCTACATAAGCCACTTCTCCGATGTAGAGATTATTTTTATAAATTTTATTAAAAGGGTAGGGAGGAAGATAAGGTTGATGAGGGTCAAAAAGATGTATCCATACAAACCATTTTGAGAATTTATTCTGTTTAATCCATCTTGAAGCGGCGGAAAGCACTTTTTCAGCATTTCGTTCAGCAAAAAAATATTCATTCTTTTTATTTTTATCGAAGTTTTCATCATAATAATTGAATCCTTGATTAATATTAAAAGCGGAAGCGAGAGGGAAGGCTCCGATGAATGCAGCTGTTTTAAAACCATTTTGATTAAGGATTTCAGCTAAGGTAGTTAAATTATTTGACAATTTATAAATTGTATTATGATGAACTTGGTGGAAGGAGGGGAAGGTGCAGGTCATAATGCTGGTATGAGAAGGGAGAGTAATAGGAACGGGGGAAATAGCTTGTTTGAACAAAGTTCCTTCTTGAGCTAAGCTATCTATATTCTGTGTGAAAATAGAATTTTTGTTGTAGCAAGATAAGGCATCTGCTCTTAAAGTATCTATAGTGATAAGAAGAATATTAGGCATATTTATGTTGCTACAAAATATAATGAATATGGAAGTAATTATAATTAGAAGCAAAGAGAATATTTTTATTTTTGAAATATTTTTCATTTTTCTCATTGCTATTTTATCATGAAAATCATTAAGGGATGAGTTTGTGATTATTATAAATCTGTGTTCATCTGTGGCTAATTTCAGCCACAGAATTACACAGAATTGCACAG
>CAYREJ010000073.1:0-4750 GCA_964423235.1 uncultured Acidobacteriota bacterium
AGATTAAAAAGATAATAAAGACAAAAAGGAAAACCATCGCTTTACAGATAACAGATGATGCAACACTCATCGTAAGGGCTCCATTTAATGCAAATGACGAAGTGATTAGAAAGGTTGTTTCTAAACACAAAAAATGGATAGAACAAAAGAGACAAGAAATAGAGAATAGAGACCCCAAATTTGTTCCAAAAGAATTTGTCAATGGTGAGGGCTTTCTCTATCTTGGAAGATATTACAGATTAAAAATAGTAAATGAACAGAATGTGCCATTGAAATTTGAAAATGGATTTTATCTTTTAAGGGATGCGATACCATACGCAAGAGAACTTTTTATTGGATGGTATAAAAAAGTAGCTTATGAAAAAATTTCTGAAAGGGTTAATTGGTTTGCAAAGACGAGTAATTTCAAATTCAATAAAATTAACATTACCAACGCTCAAAAAAGGTGGGGTTCATGTTCTTCTAATGGAACTCTCAATTTTTCATGGCGACTTATTATGGCACCCTTGGCTGTAATTGATTATGTCATAATTCATGAACTTATACATTTGGAAGAGAAAAATCATACAAAAAGGTTTTGGAATAAAATTAAAATATTGATGCCCTTTTACGAAAAGCAAAAAAATTGGCCGAAAATAAACGGTTATTTATTACGATTATAATAAAAAATCAATTTCAGCAATTTTTGGCACTTAAGTGATAATTAACAAAAATGCAGAATTCAATAAGGAAATATATAAATTCATAAATCAAAGTAAATATTGTTCAGACTTTCCTCAAAATTTTAAATCATTTATTTAAAGAATTGGTTCTGAAGCTAATTCTCAATCGATATTAAGTGGAATAGGTATTCTTGGAAGTCAATGAAGAAGACAAGCAATTAATATAACAAGCATAAAATTAATTTTTTTTTATAATTTTAAGATAATTTTTTTAATTTCTTAGATAAAAACAAAAGATGAGAAGATGAGAAGGTAAGGTGGAATCCTATAGATTCTATGAGCTATACAAATTCTATGAAATAAAGTCATTTGCTTATAATAGGCAATGGTGTTATAATTGAATTCTAAAATGAAAAAATGCCGACGAACAAAAAGGAATTTATAAAATTAGCTCATGGTAGTGGAGGGAAATTATCTTATGAGCTAATTCATAATTTAATTGGAAAATATTTAGGGAATGAGACATTGAATGAATTTTTGGATTCTGCTTTGATAAAATTTAATCACTCTGCTTTAGCTTTTACAACTGATTCTTATACGGTTAAGCCTTTATTTTTCCCTGGTGGAGACATTGGAAAATTATCTATTACAGGGACTGTGAACGATTTGGCGATGGTTGGAGCTTTTCCTTTATATCTTTCTTTGAGTATAATAATTGAAGAAGGATTTCCTTTATCAGATTTGGAGAAGATAATAAAATCCATAAAGGAAACTTCAGAGGATTGTAAGATTAAAATAATTACTGGGGACACGAAGGTTGTAGAAAAAGGGAAAGGAGATGGTTTATTTATTAATACTTCAGGCATTGGAGTGATACCGGATAATTTTTCACTTCGGATAGATGCGATAGAACCAGGTGATAAGATTATAATAAATGGGGGGATTGGTGAGCATGGTGCGGCTATAATATGTGCCAGAGGATTAATTGATTTTCGGAGCAAGCTGAAAAGTGATTGTGCTGCATTGCATTTTCTTGTTCAGTCTTTAATAGAGTCAGGTGCCAGAGTAAAATTTATGAGGGATCCTACCAGGGGTGGATTGGCGTCTGCACTATGCGAATTAGCGGAAAAAATTAATTATAATATATTGATAGATGAGAGCAAGCTGATAATTAAAGAGGAAGTATTAGCGATTTGTGAATTTTTGGGATTTGATCCTTTGCATTTAGCCAATGAAGGGAAATTTATTGTAGTAGTTTCAGGGGAAGATGCAGAGAAAGCATTAAAAGTTCTGAATGAAAATCAGAAGGAAAAAGCGAGCATAATAGGTGAAATTCAAAAAGAGAGGGAGAAGAAGGTATTATTGAAGACGATAACAGGAGGGAAGAGGATTGTGGATATGATGGTAGAAGAGCAGTTGCCTCGTATATGTTGAGGGTTTAATATGTGTTTAGCAATACCAGCAAAAATCATTGAGATAAATGGAGAGATGGGGATAGTGGAGTTAGGAGGAGTAAAAAAAGAAATAAGTTTAGTTTTAGTTCCTGAAGCTAAGGTAGGAGATTATGCAATTATCCATGTAGGTTTTGCTATTCAAATATTAGATGAGGAGGAAGCACGGAAGACTCTTGAAATTTTTGAAGAGATTTACGGCGATGAATGAAAATAAAATAAGAATTGTTTTATGAGATATATACAAGAATATAGGAATCAGGATTTACTACAGAAGATAATAAGTCAAGTAAGAAGATACAGTTTGGATAATGTTTCTCTGATGGAATTTTGTGGAGGGCATACGGTAGCTATATTAAAATATGGAATAAGGCAGGTAATGCCGGCAGGGGTAAAGATGCTATCCGGTCCGGGATGTCCGATTTGCGTTACTGATAATTATGAGATTGATAAGGCAATAGAATATGCAAGTTTATCGGATGTTGTATTAATCACTTATGGAGATATGTTAAGGGTTCCTGGTAGTTATAAAAGCTTATCAGATTTGAAAGCCGAAGGAGCTAATATAGAATTTGTTTATTCTCCATTGGATGCTTTAAAAAATGCTATGGAGAGAAGGAATAAGAAGATAATTTTTTTTGGGGTTGGGTTTGAAACATCAGCTCCTGCATTAGCGGCTACTATATTGGAAGCAAGAAAAAAAAAGGTAAAAAATTTTTATGTTTATTCAGCAATAAAATTAACTCCGCCTGCGGTAGCGGCGATATTATCTATGGGGGAAGTAAAAATAGATGGGATATTAGGTCCGGGACATGTCTCTACGGTGATTGGATATAATTCTTGGAAATTTGTTTCTGAGGATTTCAAAATACCTTTTGTGGTGTCAGGCTTTGAGCCCTTTGATATCCTGTTGAGCTTGAAGATGCTGTTAGAACAAATAAAAGAAGGAATTTGCAGATTAGAGAATGAATATACCAGGAGTGTGACTGCTGATGGGAATTTGAAAGCCAAAGAATTAATTTACCGAGTTTTTGAAGTAGAAGATGGCAAATGGCGTGGATTAGGGGAGCTACCTTCCAGTGTTTTGAGAATAAAGAAAGAATTTGAGGAATTTGATGCAGAAGTTCAGTTTAAGATTTCAATAAAGGAAGCAAGACACAATCCTGCTTGCAAATGTGCGGAGGTCTTAAGAGGAGTAATGAATCCTATGGAATGTGCATTATTTAAGAAGGTATGCACTCCTTATAATCCGATGGGTCCGTGCATGGTCTCTTCTGAAGGAAGTTGTGCTGCTTTTTATCATTATGGACCTAATTAATAACTTTTTAATAAAGATATGCATGAGTTATCAATAGCGCAAAATCTTATTGAGCAAGCAATGAATGTTTTGGAAAAGAATGATGCAAAGAGGGTATTATCAATTGAAGTAACAATAGGGGAGATTTCAGGCGTAGTTAAAGAAAGCTTAGAATTCTATTATAATATTTTAACAAAGGAATTGGATAATTTTAGAGATAGTAAATTAATAATAAATGAGACCAGATGGATTTTCAGATGTAGGAATTGCAATTTAGAATATGAGCCGGGGAAGGATCATATTGGATGTCCGGAATGCAAATCATTGGAAAATGAGATTGTATCAGGAAAGGAATTAGATTTAATTAGTATGGAGGTAGAATGAAGATAAAGATTGAAGATAAGATATTATCGGAAAATGATAGGATTGCTGCTGAAAATCGGGAATTATTAAAACGAAATAATATATACAGCATCAATATAATAAGTTCACCTGGGTCAGGGAAGACTTCTTTGATAGAAGCACTCTTGAAGAGGATGCCAAAGCATCTCAGAGCATATGTTCTAATAGGGGATGTTCAAACAGAGAATGATGCTGAAAGAATCCGAAAAGCAGGTTTTCTAGCCAAGCAAATCATCACAGGCGGAGGATGTCATTTGAATGCTAAGATGATAGCAACCAAATTAAAAGAGATTGATTTATCAAATTTAAATTTGCTCATAATTGAGAATGTTGGTAATTTAGTTTGTCCTTCTGCATACGATTTAGGAGAAGATGATAAAATTGTTATTTTAAGTTTACCTGAGGGAGAAGATAAGCCGGTCAAATATCCAGCCATATTTAGTAAAGCTTCTTTAATGCTGCTTCACAAGATGGATTTGTTAAATTACATAAATTTTGATAAGGAAAAAGCAAAGAGATATGCATTGTCTGTAAATCCGAAATTAACAATAATAGAGACATCTTGTGTTAATGGAGATGGTATAGAAGAATTTAAAGAGTGGGTGGTGTGTAAGATAAAACTGAAGTAATATTTAGCAATGATGAATAAAAGGTATGAGTTGTTGATTAATGGTATTGTTCAAGGGGTTGGTTTTAGACCATACATTTATAGGTTGGCAGTAAAAAATCATTTAAAGGGTTTTATTATAAATACCACTCAAGGAGTTCAAATTGAAATAGAGGGGGATGAGAGAGATGCTAATAATTTTATTAACGAAATAAGGGACGGGCATTTACCGCCTTTAGCAAAGATAATTTCTTTTTCAGCTACGGAATTGCCAATAATAGGCTACAAGGATTTTAGAATTTATGAGAGTCTTAAGGAAAGGGGAGAGATA
>CAYREJ010000073.1:4760-10637 GCA_964423235.1 uncultured Acidobacteriota bacterium
GCCGGATATTTCAATCTGCGATGAATGTTTGATGGAAATGATTGATCCTTTGGACAGAAGATATAATTATCCATTTATAAATTGCACTAATTGTGGACCGCGCTATACGATAATAGAATCATTACCATACGATAGAATAAATACGACAATGAAGAAATTTAAGATGTGTGAAGATTGTAGCAAAGAATATAATAACCCATTGGACAGGCGATTTCATGCGCAGCCTAATGCTTGTTATAAATGTGGTCCGAGCTTACAATTGTTGGATGCAAAAGCTAAAAAAATAGAGACACAGAATGTAATTGAGAAAACTAAAGAATTACTGGAGAAAGGGTATATAATAGCAATAAAAGGAATCGGCGGCTTTCATTTAGCGGTAGATGCTTCAAAAGAAAAATCAATTTTAGAATTAAGAAGGAGGAAAGGAAGAGAGGAGAAGCCGTTTGCTTGTATGGTTAGGGATATAAATAAAGTTAAGGAGCTATGCTATCTTTCAAGCGAGGAGGAGCATTTTCTTTTATCTCCACAAAGACCAATACTTCTGCTTAAAAGAAAGAAATCCAATGTATTGCCTTCTTGCATAGCACCGCACAATGAATTTTTGGGTATTTTCCTTCCTTACACGCCTTTGCATTATTTAATCATAAATGGGAATTATCCGGCGCTAATAATGACAAGCGGTAATATATCTGAAGAACCAATATGTAAAGACAATCAGGAAGCTCTCAATAGATTAAAAGGGATAGCTGATTATTTTTTAATTCACGATAGGGATATACATCAAAGATGTGATGATTCTGTAATAGCCATATTCAAAGGGACCCCTATATTTCTGAGAAGGTCGCGTGGATATGCTCCGGAGCCAATAATTTTACCGCACTCAGTTCCAGATGCTATTGCAACTGGGGCTCATCTTAAAAATACAATTTGTTTATCTAAAGGAAACAAAGCTTTCTTAAGCCAATATATCGGAGATTTAGAAACTTACGAGAATTATAATTTTTTTAAAGAAACTATTTCTCATTTGAAAAATATTTTTGAAGTCAACCCTGAAGTAATTCTTCATGATATGCATCCGGAGTATTTGTCAAGCAAATGGGCAAAGGAGCAAGCTTTACCGAAAGTAGCAATTCAACATCACGAAGCTCATATAGCTGCTTGTATGGCAGAGCACCATTTACAAGAGAGAGTCCTCGGAATAGCTTTTGATGGAACTGGATACGGCTCGGATGGAAAAATATGGGGAAGCGAATTCTTATTTGGTCTACCGGGAAATTTTAAAAGGGTTGCTCATTTTGAATATGTTCCTATGCCTGGAGGAGATAAAGCCGCAAAGGAGCCCTGGAGAATGCTCATCTCATACTTGCATAAATACTTTCTTTATGATTGGATGAAACTTCCACTGCCTTTTATTAAAGAAATAGGATCAGTTAAAATCAAAAATTTAGTTAGAATGATTGAAAATAATATTAATTGCATAGAGACTTGTGGCTGCGGAAGACTTTTTGATTCCGTTGCAGCTTTGCTTATTAATAGATATTGCAATAATTATGAGGGACAAGCTCCAACAGAGTTAGAAATGCTGCTTCATAAAAATAAGAAAATTATTACGGATGATCATTATGAATTTAATATTTCAAAAGAAAGAGATAAGGAGAAAATAATTTCTTTCAAGCCTGTATTTGAGAATATTTTAAAAGATTTAATCAAAAGAGAAAGGAAAGATGTTATTGCAGCGAAATTTCATAATACCATAAAAGAAATAATAGTTAACATTTCTTTGAGTATATATAGAAGGTATAAAGTCAATAAAATAATTTTAAGTGGGGGTTGCTTTCAAAATAGATATTTATTAGGTAAGACGATAAAAGCATTAGAAGAAAAGGGCTTTACAGTTTATTATCATCAACAAACACCACCTAATGATGGAAGCATTTCTTTAGGACAAATTTATACTTTAGCATTTATGGAGGATAGGAGGTTGGGATGCCTTATATAAATATTGATAATACAAAAATTTATTATGCAACTAATAAAAGAGTTTGGAAAAAGTCGGAAGGCTTGAAGCTTTTATTTATTCATGGAGCTGGTGGAGATCATAGAGTATGGGTTTTTCAAATAGAGGAGATGAGAAATGATTATGTTTGTTATGCATTGGATTTGCCCGGACATGGTTTCTCTGGTGGGACCGGCTTTAATAATATAGAAGGTTATGCTGAATTTATTGAGAAGTTTATGATAGCGTTAAGCTTAAAAAATTCTGTGTTAATAGGACATTCTATGGGAGGTGCGATTATACAGTCATTAGCTTTAAGACATAAGATTCCTATCTTGGGGATAGTATTAATTGGAACCGGTGCTAAATTAAAGGTTAGTCCCCTCTTTTTAGAAAAATTTAAAACAATGAACGAAGAAGCGGCTGATTTGTTTTGCAAATATGCTTTTTCAGAAGGATGTTCAAAAGATCTTTTGGAGAAAGCAAAAGAAATGCTTTTAAATACTTCTTCAGATGTTTTTTATAATGATTTTATAGCATGCAATAATTTTGATTTAATTAATTCCATTCAATACATAGATATACCTACTCTGATAATAGGTTCAGATAAAGACCAAATGACACCATTAAAATATTCAGAATTTTTAGCTGAAAAAATAGGGAAATCAAAATTGATAAAGATAGAAGGTTCAGGGCATATGATGATGCTGGAGCAAGCTTCTAAAGTGAATGAAGGGATAAAATCTTGGTTGGAAACTGAAATGAAGAATATAGCAATAAAGGGAAAAGGTTATATTAAAGACTGAAAGCGAAGCCCTACTATTCCGATATTCAGCTATTCATCCCTACACATGTATTTCTATTATATCGCCATCATTCATTACATAATCCTTGGAAACTCTTTGTCCATTATAATTAACCTTTCCCCAAACCCTTGCATATTTCATTTTTTCTTTAAAATCTTTATGTATAGTTTCTGCCATATTTAGAACAGTGCTGCCTTTAGGGAAAATGAATGGCTGAGTTAAATCAGCTTCTCGTCGGGGTGGCTTTGCATATACTCTTATAATATCTAAATTTTCAAAAATAGAGCTTTTTAATGTATTAATATTCTTCTTTTCTAATGCGCTAATGGGTATTATTAAAAAATCATTACTATAAAATTCATAAAGGATAGGAAGATAATCTTGAGAGGAAGGAGTATCTATTTTATTAGCTATCATGATAGATTTTTTGAAAAATACTAATCCCTCTTGGTCAGTTCTTTTTACAATAATTTTGGATTTTTTTAAATCCTCAATTAAAAAATCAATTTGTTCAATAATATCGTCTCTGCTTGTATCAATTATTAAGAGAAGCAGATTACTTTTTTTAATTATTTCATATACCCAAGGTTGGCGATAGAATGAGTTAATTGGGGGCAAATCTATTATTTGAATTTGGATATTTTCATAATCCATCATTCCGGGATATGGCGTTTTAGTGCTTATAGGAATTTCTGAAATAATTGGATTAGCATTAGTTAGAGCTGACAATAATTGAGATTTTCCGGAATTTGGTAATCCTACTAAGGAAACTTGTCCTGCTCCTTCTTTTTTTATTATGTAAGAGATGCCTTTCTTCTTCCCTTTAGATTGTTGTATCTCCTTGCTAACTTTGCTAATTCTTTTTTTAATATCTGCTTGCATTTTTTCAGTTCCTTTATGTTTCGGAATTAATGCAAGCATTTCCCTTAAAGCTTCTAACTTTTCTTCCGGTGTAGTAGCTTCTTTAAATTTTTGTTCAGCTTTTAAATATTCCGGTGTTAAGTTAGCAGGCATCTTATTGTCTTTATATTATTTTTATCATATTATAAATAGAATATCAAATAATTTTTATTTTATATGGAAGCTAAGAAAAAAAAATATTTCATTGCTACATTAATTTCAAATGCAGAATTGAACGCTTTTATTATTAATATTTTAAAAACTTTGGAATTTAGGTTTATTCCTTTTTCTGAAAAATCAGCATTAATAAAGGAAATTAAAAATAATAATTTTGCTATATTGGCAATTGTATATATGAATGATTATGAGCAAATCTATTTAATTTCTGAAATTAAGAAGGCAAAAGATGGTATTTCTATTATTGTTCTAACGAATAATAAAAATATAGATTTTGCAACTGAATGCATACGAAAAGGGGCGGATGATATATTAACGGAGCCGATAGCGCCGGCGGTAATAATTAAAGAAATTTCAAAAATAATAGAGATGCAAGATTATAGAATTGATTTAGAATATTTCAAAAAAGCTTTAGCAGAGAAGCATGGTTTCAATGAGATAATAGCTATATCGAATCGTATGAAAGAAATATTAGAGAGGGCATATTTAGCGACTCGTTCTGATGCGCCTGTATTAATAATGGGAGAAAGTGGAACAGGAAAAGAATTGTTGGCGAGAGCGATTCATCTCAATAGTCACAGAGGAAATAAACCTTTCATTCCATTGAATTGTGCAGCTATACCAAAAGAATTGTTAGAAAGCGAATTATTTGGGTACAAAAAAGGAGCATTTACGGGAGCGGTTAGTAATTTCCCAGGAATTTTTCTTGCTGCAAATGATGGAACGGTTTTCCTTGACGAGATTTCTGAAATGCCAAAAGAATCTCAAGCTAAATTATTGCGTGTTTTAGAAAACAAAGAGATAAGGCAACTTGGTAGCATGGATGTGATTAAAGTAGATATAAGAATTATGGCTGCTACTAATCAACCTCTTGAAAAAATAAGAAAAGAATATTTAAGAGAAGATTTGTATTTCCGATTATCAATAATAAAAATAGAACTTCCGCCTTTAAGAGAAAGAATTGAAGACATACCAATTCTTTGTTCTTATTTTATTAATAAATACAGTTCTAAATATAAATCTTCTATAAAATCAATTAGTCCCAGGGCATTGGAGATTTTGATGGATTATGATTTCCCTGGCAATATAAGAGAATTAGAAAATATCATACATTCTGTGATCTCTGTTGCGCCAATTAATCAGGAAGAAATTAAAATGAAGGATATTATACCTTTGTTATCATATCAAAAAGTAGAAGAAGATTTTACAGAAATATTAAATATTAAGAAAGCGCAGAAATATCTGATTCAGCAAGCATTATCTTTATCTAAAGGAAATAAGACAAGAGCTGCAAAGTTGCTGGGAATATCGCGAGATAAACTCTATCGTAAATTAAAAGAATACAATTTAAATTAGATTCTAAAAGCGAGACACTAAGAGTCAAATCCTTCTTCACCAAGAAAATTACTAAGAATTATAAGAATAAGGTCATGGGTTATGGGTCATGGGTCATGGGAGCTATATGTGATATCCACCCAACTTACCAATTTCTCAACTCCCATGACCCATGACCCATGACCTATAACCAGCTTATCTTCCTAATCTGTGTTAATCTTGTGGATTAAAATTGAAACAACGCAAAAACGAAAAGAGCATAAAAGGGAAGTTAAGAAGTTAAGAAGTTAAGGATTTAAGGAAAGAAAATAATCTTTGCGAGCTTTGCATGAAAAATAAAATTATGCTAAACAAAATTGCAAAGCACAAAAAGCCAAATAATCTCAAAATAATAATTTTGAAGAAAATTGACCAGATGCTATGCAAATAATTGAAAAACTTTTTATAATATGACAATATTAAAATATTTAAGGATGAAAAGGAATGCAATTAATTAACTTTTTTAAGGAGAATTGCATATGAAAAATATAAATCCAATATTAAATTTTTTTGTAAGGAAAGGAATATTTTTAATTATACTAATAAATTTTGTTATTTGCTTAAATGGTGGTGAGAATGATGAATTAAAGAAGAGAAGCAAAGCAATTTTGAAAAGCTGGGAAG
>CAYREJ010000074.1:0-10506 GCA_964423235.1 uncultured Acidobacteriota bacterium
CTCAATCTGTAGGCTATGGCACATATACAGGTGAGACACTAACGGCTACTAATGATGGCAGTGCTTCTTGTGGTGAGTCTTCATCTTCGCCGGATGTTTGGTTTGCTTTCACAGCACCTCAGGATACGGTAGTTTCCATTGATACTTTTGGCTCTGATTATGATACAGTGCTATCCGTTCATACGAGTTGTCCCGGCTCTTCAAGCAATGAGATAGATTGCAATGATGATTGTGGTTCCTTACAATCATGCTTAACAATAAATGCGGTTGCAAATACTACCTATATAATAAGAGTTAGCGGATACTCAGGAGATACAGGGAATTTCGTATTAAAAATTTCTATTCCGGGCACATTTTCAGGTAAAATAACTGACAATGCCAATTCGCAACCATTAGCAGGAGTGCATGTGCATATATATGATATTTATGGTAATGAAATAGCAATTAGCAGCGATAGCAACTCAAATGGCGATTATATTTCACCGGCATTAGCCGAAGGGAATTATTATGCTATAAGCCATAATTATCAAGGGTATGTTGATGAGTTATACGATAACATATATTGTCCTGGACTAAATTGCGATCCAACAATAGGAACATTAATTCAGGTAATTGGAGGAACAAATACACCTGGGATTAATTTTGCCTTAGACAAAGGCGGAACTATCTCAGGAACAATAACAGATTCAAGCACTTCGCAGCCATTAAGCAATGTAGAAGTTGATATATATGATTCTTTAGGAAATTGGGCTACTTGGGGATATACAGATAGCTTAGGCAATTGGATAACCAATGGAGGACTTTTTTCAGGAAATTATTTTGCTCTGACTTGGAATAACTACGGATATATAGATGAACTTTACGATAATATTTATTGTCCTGGATGGAATTGTGATCCAACCTCAGGAACACCTATCCAAGTAACAATAGGAACAGATACACCTGGGATTAATTTTGCCTTAGACAAAGGCGGAACTATCTCAGGAACAATAACAGATTCAAGCACTTCGCAGCCATTAAGCAATGTAGAAGTTGATGTATATGATTCTTTCGGAAATTGGCTTACTTATGGATATAGCGATAGCTTAGGAAATTGGATAACTTATGATGGACTTGCACCAGGAAATTATTTTGCTCTGACTTGGAATTGGTCAGGATATGCTAATGAAATTTATGATAATATTGTATGTAGTAATTATAATGGATGCGACATTAATTTAGCCACGCCTATCGCAGTTACAATTGGAAATCAAACAACAGGGATAGATTTCGCCCTTGATTCCCAAGCTGCCTTAGTTCCCTGGAAAGCTTCAGTTGATGATTCACAAAGCCAATACCCTAATAATATTATTGAGCCAGGCGAAACAGTTAATTTAGTTGGAGTATTAGAAAATGCAGGCTCTACCACTGCTACTAATGTTTATTCTTCAATAACCAGCAACGACCCTATTACAATTAATGATGGCTGGGCTTATTATCCTGATCTTTCTTCCTGGGACTGGGCTTATTGTTATGATTGCTACAATATCACAGCTCCTTCATCTAAACCATCTCCTCATTGGGATTTTACTCTTACAGTCAACCCATATTGCAATGGATGCATGCCTCATTCTTATAATTTTGTTTACCATACAGGAAAGAGCTTCAACGATGTTCCGCCAAGTAATGTTTTTTATTCATCGATAGAGACGATTTTGCACGCAGGAATAGCAGGAGGATGTACAACCAGCAATTATTGTCCCTTAGCCACAGTGAAAAGGGATGCTATGGCGAAATTTATATGTAATTCTATGCAGAAGAGTGGTTCTTGCAAGCTATCCGGAGGTTGTGCTGGAATATTTTTAGATGTTCCAGCCAGCAATGCTTTTTGTCAGCACATAGAGGCATTGTATAAGGAGGGAGTAGTGAGTGGATGCGGAGGAGGTAATTATTGCCCCAGCTCAAATACAGCAAGGGAACAAATGGCAAAATTTATATGTGTAGCTATGGAGAAGAGTAATCCGTGGTCTTGCATAGTTGGAAGTTGCACTGGCATTTTCCAGGATGTGCCTTCAAGCAATGCATTCTGCCCTTACATAGAAGAATTATACAATTTAGGCATAGTTGGAGGCTGCCAAAATAATCCATTGCTATATTGTCCAGCTGCTAATATATCAAGGGAGCAAATGGCAAAATTTATTGTCAATAGCTTCGGCTTTAGTTTATAATAGAATTTATAGAGTTTATAGAGTTTGTAGAGTTGAGAGTTCCACAATTTATTACCATTTTACTATTGGAGCATATATAATTTTGAAAATCTTAAATTTTATTCGCTTATTAGCTTTATTTCCTTCATAAGGTAGAATTAAAAGTTTTGATGGTAATAATTGTGGAACTCTATAAACTCTCAACTCTATAAATCTAATCGCGTTTCTATTGCGAATTTATTTTATTTTTCACCGCAAGGACGCAGAGTTCACAGCGGATTAGGAATTAGGGGATAAAGGTTAGCTTCAACTGAATTTTAGCCACAGAATTGCACAGAATCTCACAGAAAATTCTTTCTTTCATTTCTTCTAAGGAATAATTGCAGGAGCAAAGGTAAGAAATGGTGGAACTCTCAACTCTCAACTCTATAAACTCTACAAACTCTATAAACTCTATCCTTTTTGACAATGAGAAAATTTATGATAAAATATCCTATCTTATGATAAGAAGCCAGAAATTTTATGAATATTATTGTTTAGCAGAAGGATTTTATTATTGGTGGTACATCTTTTTCTGAGGGGCTGATAGCTTTCTAATTGTCTGGCTTCTCTAAATAAAAAGAAAGCAAAAGCCACTTGGAATTTGGAAATTCCAAGTGGCTTTTTTTTATCATTTTAAATTATGATTAATATAGCAAAAGAATTATGAAAGGGAATAAAGTTTTACTTATTGATAATTATGATTCTTTTACATACAACCTTTATCAATACTTGTCTGAATTAGGAGCAGAAGTATTGGTGTTTAGAAATGATGAAATTACTTTAGAGGAAAGCAAGGGAAAAAGATTCACACATTTAATAATTTCCCCTGGACCGGGCAGACCTAAGGATTCAGGAATATCATTAGATTTAATCTGCTATTTTTATGATAAATTGCCTATTCTGGGCGTTTGCTTGGGACATCAAGCTTTAGCATATGTCTTCGCTGGAAAAGTTATAAAAGCTAAAAGAGTAATGCATGGAAAGACTTCTCAAATTTATCACGATGGCAAAACAATTTATGAGGGATTAAAGAATCCTTTTATTGCTACAAGGTATCACTCTTTGATAGTTAGCAAAGAAAGCTTACCGAACTGCTTTGAAATTTCTGCTTATACTTCAGAAGGAGAGATAATGGGAATTCGTCTTAAAAATTATTTTGTAGAAGGGGTTCAATTTCATCCTGAATCCATACTCACTACTGAAGGGAAAAAGCTTCTATTAAATTTCTTAGAATTAAAAAATGACAGACCATAAATATTTCATAAGAGGATTAATAAAAGAATGAAGCCTTATGTGAAAATATGTGGATTAACTAATTTAGAAGATACGATGGAATGTTTAGAATTGGGAGCTAATTTTTTAGGATTTATATTTGCGCAAAGTCCGAGAAAAATATCTATTGCTGCTGCAGAAGAAATCGTAAGAATAATACCAAAGACTGTAAAGTCAGTTGCAGTATTTAAAAATAACTCATTGATTTACATAAATGAGATATTAAAAAGAATAAGGTTTGATTTAGTGCAACTTCATGGGAATGAATCTGTGGGATACATAAGCTATATTGATAAGCCAGTAATTAAATCTTTTGATTTAACCGAAAAGGAAATAGGAATAAAAATAAAAAAATACAAAGGGACGATTCCACTTCTTGATTTGCCAAAGGATTATGAAGGAGATATGCCGATAGATGTAGCAAGAGAAATTTCAAGACGGCAATTAATAATGATAGCAGGTAAAATTACTGAAGAAAATGTTATAAAAATCATAGAAGAGGTAAGACCTTGGTGTATTGATGTTTGTAGTGGTGTTGAAAAAGAGATAGGAAAGAAAGATAAGCAAAAATTAAAAAATCTTTTCCGATTAATTGAAAGAATAAAATAAAAAATGGAGTAAGAGGGATGATTGGATTGAAATTTACCTTAATGAAAGGTTATATTTAAATAAATTAAAAGGAGGCGAATGAAAAAAATATGATAGTGATAATAAAAAGCACAGCAAGTGCAAAAGAGATAAGCGAATTAATGAAATTTTTAGAAAACTCTAATATAAAAATACATGTATCCAAAGGGGAGAGAAAAACTATTTTAGGCTTAATAGGAGATATAAATTCAGAGATTAAGGATCAATTATTAGGTTTTGCAGCGGTAGAGAATGTGATACCGATAATGAAGCCTTACAAATTAGCATCTTTAGAATTTAAGCCGGAGCCAACAGTAATAAAAGTTAACGGAAAGAATATAGGGGATGGTTCTTTTACGATAATCGCCGGACCTTGTGCAGTAGAATCAAGAGAGCAAATAATAGAAGCGGCTGAATTTGTAAAAGAATGCGGTGGGCATATTTTAAGGGGAGGGGCATTCAAGCCAAGAACATCTCCTTATAGTTTTCAAGGTTTAGGAATTGAAGCATTAAAGTACTTAGCAGAAGCTAAAGAAAAAACAGGTTTACCAATCGTATCGGAAGTTTTATCCACGGAAGATGTAAGAATTGTAGCGGATTATGTAGATATATTGCAAGTAGGGGCAAGGAACATGCAAAATTATGCTCTGTTAAAAGAACTTAGCACCATTAATAAACCTATTCTTCTGAAAAGAGGAATGATGTCAACCATTGAAGAATTTTTATTAGCTGCTGAATATATTTTAAAAGGTGGGAATAGCCAAGTCATTCTTTGTGAAAGGGGGATAAGGACTTTTGAAACAGCTTTACGGAATACTTTAGATATAAGTGCGGTCCCCTTCATCAAGAACAATAGTCATTTACCAATTATAGTAGACCCCTCGCATGCTACCGGAAAAAGAGATATTATCCCGCCTTTAGCAAAAGCAGCTTTGGCTGCGGGTGCTGATGGAATAATGATTGAAATTCATAAAGAGCCCGAAAAAGCTAAATCCGATGGTCCCCAAAGCTTACACTTTCACACTTTTAAAAAATTGGTTGACGAACTCAATGAAATTTATTCAGCTTTAAAGAAAATTCCATAAAACGCAATATGATAAAAAATAATTCTTTTAATTCTGTTTCAATAATAGGATTAGGACAAATCGGGGGTTCGCTTGCTTCAGCCATTAAATCTAAAAATCTGAATATGGAAGTGATAGGATATGATATTGATAAAGATATTTTAAAGGAAGCAGAGAAAAAAATTCTTCATAAAATAGCAAATTCATTGGAAGAAGCATTAGAAAATGCTGATTTTATAATTTTGGCAACGCCTGTAGATGTCATAATAAAATTGATCCCAATGATTAATAAATGCAATCCTAAAGGTTTAATATCTGATGTAGGTAGCTGTAAGAAAAAAATAATAAAATTAGTAAATTCTATTCCGGATGCAATAAGATATGTAAGTCTTCATCCTCTTGCGGGAACAGAAAAAAGCGGTCCATTATCATGGAATTGCGCTCTATTTGAGCAAAAGCCCTTTTTCATTATTCCTACTAAAAAGTCTCTTATCCCGGATATAAAATTTATAGATTTATTTATTAGAAAAATAGGAGCAATTCCTTACTTCGCTTCTGCTAAAGAACATGATGAAATTTTATCTTATACAAGCCATCTTCCCTACTTGATTTCGTTAGCTATCAAGGAATTATATGAGCAAAAAGGTTTTATCAGAAAAGAAATCTATGTAGGACCGGCTTTTAAATCAATGACAAGAATAGCAGAATCCCCAACATCTGTTATGAAACCTATAATACAATATAATAGGAAGAATATTCAAAAATCCTATAGAGAATTCATGAAGATACTTAATTTAATTTTATTAAGAATGTTCAAGGCAAGCAGGTAAATTAAAGCTTTCTACTCAAGAAAAAGTTTATCTTCATCCTGCAAAATAGGACTACAACAACTATTCAGTTTCTTGTAAAATAAAGCTTTTTTATGCGCATGCTTTTTTATTATTGGTACTTGAATTCCGCAAAAACACTTGCAGCCTATGACTCATACTTTCTTCACCATCATAAAACATACTTACTATTGGAATATTCAATTGGGATTGCATTTTAATAAATATTGCTGAAGATACGGTTCCGGGCATACAAGTAAATGGAGAAGCATTGACAATTATATTAGCCCCTTGTTCCTTAAAAATTGCTGCTCTCCCTACTGTTAATATAGCTTCCCCTCCAAAATTCAAAGGCAAATAATTCCTTCCTGTTTCTATCACTTCTCCAATTTCAGGTTCGTGTCTATCCTTAAGCAATTCACCAGCTAATTCATACCATTTTTTTTCATCGCCATGTAGAAAACGATTCTTTAAATAAGCTTTTATAATTTCTTTCCAACCCTTTTTATATTCCCAAGCATCATGTCTCTGCATATAAGCAGTATAGAGAATCCATTCTGATACTGGAGCCAACCAAGCTTCTCCGCCAAATTTTTCAATTTCTCTAATTAGATTATCATTGCTAAAGATATTGCACCGGACAAATATTTCCCCTACTATCCCTACTAATGGTTTAGAATTGAATGGATAATGTTCAATCCCTTCAAACCAAGACCTAACTTCTGAGAATGCTTTTTCTAAATCTTCCCGCTCCGCTATCGCTTTCTCCATCCTTTGAATACTTCTTTCAAGAATATTTTCTGTTTCTCCCGGCTTCTTTTCGTAAGGCTTAATTTTGCATCTATATTTAAAAAGTATATCTGAAATAAGCAAGGCTTTCCATAAATATCTTCTTAAATCATCTTCAAGTCCGGCATATGCATTCATAGAAGAAGGAGATATAATCATCAAATCTTTATACCCTAATCTATTTAAGATTATTCTTTGCATCAAAGCATACTGACCGAATCTACAAGGACCTTCAGCAGTAGGCATAAAGAAAGCGTGCTCTTTATCTACTGCTTTTATGGATTGAAGTTTTTGAACTAAACTACCTATTGTAACAGTCATAGGAATGCATTCGCTACCTCGCGTTAATGAACGCCCAATTTGAAATGCCTCTTTGTCTTCAGGGGGAAGTGCTTCTGCCTTGTATCCATACCCTCTAAAACCGGCAGCAAATAATCTTGCTCCTACCGGATGCATACAAGGTATCCACAAAGTTCTTTTCTTCAATTCATTATAGTCTTCTTTCGGCAAATAAATGTTAACATCACTCTTTTTAACTCTGGACTGTTTTATAACATCCAAAAAAGCTTCTACTCTTGTCATGTAGCCAGCATCGCTGGAATGCTCATCTAATTCCAAAATCAGCAACGGCTTCTCTCCCATTGTCTCCTCTACATAACTCAAAATAAAAGAATCCGGTCCGCAGCTATAATTTGTTAAATATACTCCGTAAAGATTTTCTTCTTTCCGAATCAGGTTAGCAGCATTGATTATCCATTGTCCGTAAGTCCAATACATATTTCTGAATGTCGCGTCTAATTTCTCCGGCTCAAAAGGAATAAAATCAAGTGGAATTACCTTAACTCCTAATTCTGATATTTTTTCAGGAAGTTTCAAGCTTATTCTATCATCCGTTGTATTGTATAGTCTTCCTAATATCACTATTCCAATCTCATTATTCTCCTTTATTGATTTCAAAGCTTTCCTACCTTCTTCTTGACAAGCATTCCTAAATTCATTAAAAGCTTCCATCGCTCTCTTGAATGCTTCCTCTACCTCCTTTTCTCCTTTCCCTAATTTCTTCCCTATTGATTCATATAATCTTTTGTATAGATAATTCTCTTCCCAAGCAAAATCTACAACCGAATCTATTAACTTCTCTTTATTCCTTTCTGAAACAATCACTGAAGATTTTATGCTGCTTGCTATACTTTGAACCCACGGACAAAAATAATTATTAGTGGCATATGAGTGCTTCTTGGAACTTATCATATAAGGCAAAAATACATAATCTACTTTCTGATCAGTTAATAATTTTTCTAAATGACCATATGCTACTTTTACCGGAAAACAAAAATCTGCCCCTGTTAATTTTCCACCTCTTTCAGCTATCTCATCAGTAGTTCTTTGGGCAAATTTAACTTTGAATCCTAAATGACTAAAGAAAGTTTTCCATAAAGGCAAATAAATAAAATTGCTCAAAACTAAAGGTAAAGCAACCGTTTTTGCCTCTGAAGCAACTTTCTTTAAAGCCCCGGTCTTATAAAATAATTTCTCCCTCAATTTGAAGAAAACAAAGTTCTCATTTGCTTTTTGATGCTTCTCTTCCGGGTCCCTTCCGCACATATATCCATAAGAAGGAACCTCCTTTTCTCCCTCTATGTAAGCATAAGTTATTCTGCATTTATTGCTGCATATCTCACAAGATTCTTCTCTTAGCTCTATTTTTCTATTGCTCAAATTAAGTCCTTTAAATTTACTCTCATTATAATTAGAGGACAATCTCGCTTCTCTGACTAATAAAGCAGCACCATGGGCTCCTAAAACATGACAATAAGGTGAAACTATTATTTCCACATTCAATAGATTTTCAAAAGCTGCTACTAATCCTTTGTTTCTTGCTGTAGCTCCTTGGAAAAATATTTTCTCTTTGCTAACATATCTTTTTCCGACAACTTTATTTAAATAATTTTGAACGACTGAATACATGACAGCAGCCATAGCTTCTTTTTTTGTATATCCTTGTCGGATTAATTTATGTGTATCCTGTTCCATAAAGACTGTGCATCTATCGGAAGTGGTAGGTGGAGATATACCTAAAACTAATTCGCCAATCTCATCCAATTTGAATCCTAATTTTTTTGCTTGTTCCTCAACAAATGAACCTGTTCCTGCTGCACAAACATAATTCATATTTGCATCGCAGATGAACCCATGTTTAGTTCTCATATATTTTGAATCCTGTCCCCCTATCTCAAATATTGTTTCTATTGTATTATCAATGCTCATTGCCCCTTTGACATGTGCAGTTATTTCATTAACTATTAAATCAGCTCCGATTACCGTTCCAACTAACTTCCTTCCCGAACCAGTAGTAGCAGCTCCTAATATCTTGAATTCTTTACCTTTTGCTTTGCATAAATTTTCTATCGCTGTAAATAACAGTTGCGTAGCTCTTATGGGTTCCCCAAGCGTCTTTCTGTAAACATCTATTAATACTTTACCTTCATTATCAATAAGTATTGCTTTTGTGCTTGTTGAACCTATATCTATTCCTAAATAAGCTTCAATGACCTTCTCAAAAGGAAGATAAGTTATCCTTACTTCATTCTCCCATTCATCTATATAGCTTTCGGAAACTTCAAAAGAAGGATACTTTGATTTTATCAATAATAAAGGCTTTCTTATTACACTATAACTCTGTTTCTCTTCGGTTTCCTTTAAAGCACTATAATTATCTACGCTTCTGTAATGTCCATTAGCTAAATAAGCAGCTCCTAATGCTCCAGCATATGCTGCTAAATTGAATGTTTGAATCTTATCTCCAAATTCATTTTTCAACCACTTCATTAGCTCATTATTCTGTGCTACCCCTCCAATAATCACCGTTAAACCTTCTAAAGAACGCCCCCTTAATAAAGTATTCATTAAATTATTAGTTAACCCTTTGCATAACCCACACCACATTGCTGATTTAGAATAGCCTTCTTGTTGCCTATGAATTAAATCAGATTTAGCAAATACCGCACATCTTGCTGCAATAGAAGGAGGCGAATCTACCGATTCAAGCTCTGTTAGCTTATCATAGGATATTCCTAACCTATCTGCTTGCTGATCCAAAAAAGAACCAGTCCCAGCCGCACATAATGAATTAGTTACATAATTACGAAAATTACCCTTATCATCTAATTCAATTAATGTTACGCTGCTACCACCTATGTTTATTATATTTCTTACATCAGGATAATATCTTTTTACTGCATATATCTGCGCCTGAATATCATCTAATGGTACTAAGTTTAATTGTTCTGCTAATAGATTACTGTTTAACCCCACTACTCCAATTGAATAATCTCCATGCAATCCATTCTCACTTAATACCCTCTTTACTGCCTTTATTGGATTCCCCTGATGAGGTCTCATTAAATTCAGTTTAATCTCTCCATTCTCATCCAATAAAACCAATTTTAAATATAATGAGCCAATATCTATACCTAATTTTGGCATCATATTCCTTCCTTCTCCTTATAAATAAATTAAATCTTATATTATCACTTTTTAAAAAAAATATCAAATTTCTTCTCAGTAAATAGTTAGTTTATTCCAAATGCTAAAAGCAAAGCCAATGGCAAAAAGATTAGAAACCACAAAGATCACAAAGAAAGATATATTTTATAGAAAAAACTTTGTGTGCTTTGTGATAACTTTGTGTCCTTTGTG
>CAYREJ010000075.1:0-10329 GCA_964423235.1 uncultured Acidobacteriota bacterium
ATTTTCTGTCCTTAACTTCTTAACTTCCTAACTTCTTAACTTCCTTTTCTTTGCGTTCTTTGCGTGAGTATTCAAATAATTATTTCACGCAAAGCTCGCAAAGCACGCAAAGCTCGTCTTCTTTACTTAAATTCTTAACTTCTTAGCTTCTTAACTTCTTTTTCCATCGCTCTTTGCGTTTTTTAGAGGACCTCATTAAATTAGCTAACTCGCAATAAATAAATAAAAAATTAGAAAGGCAAAATTATGCTTTTGTTAGAGAAAACTAACCAGTTACGGCAACAAGCTTAATTTGCTTTTAATTAAAATTCTTGTAAAATCATATTTATGAAATCAAAGAAATATTTTACCTTTTTATGTTTAATTGTTATTATTCTTTTTGTAAGAGCCAACGAGAAAAGCAAAGATGAAATAATTAATGAAGTAATTTGTCCAAATTGTGGATTTAAATTTAAAGCAATTACTGTTGTTAGACCAGATGGCAGAGGAGGAGAAGACACAGATTTTTTAGTTCGTTCTCTGAATGTAAATCCTTATTCTTTTATGATTTGGACTTGTCCGAGATGTTATTTTTCAGCCGGAAGTGAAGACTTCAATAAAAAATTAGACCCGAAAGGGAAAGGGATAATTTTTGAAAAGGCTGATATTAAGAAAGAGCTGAGCCTAATATCTCAAAAGGACATACCGGATTGGCTAAAATATGAGAATGCGATTAAATACTATAAAAAGATAGGAAAGGATAATCAATTTATAGCGGGGTTATACTTGAAAGCTTCTTGGGTAATTCGTTTAGATACTTTTCAATACACACCAGAGATGGAGGAGATTAGTCAAAAAATATGGAAAGAAACGAAAAAGGAACCCAACATCCCCTTTTTTGGATATTATCAAAGTATGGCAATGAGTATTGAAGAGAAAATAAAAAATAAAAGTGTCAGAGAAAAGGAACTTCCTCTTTGGAGATTAGTTCAATCAGATTATATAAGAAAAAGTGGTAATCACCTTGCCTCTTATGAAATTTTAAAATTATTAAAGAAAGACCCTATTTATAAAAAATATGCATCCCAAATAGATAAGGGGATCTTTTTTTGCCAAAAAGAAAAGGAATATCAGCTCCAAGCTTATAAATTATTTTCGGAAGATTTTAAAAATAATAAAATTGCAAAAGAAAAGAGAGGGGTTATTGCTTATTTAATAGGTGAATTAGCAAGAAGATTAGGAGATAAAAAGGAAGCACTCACTTGGTTTCAAACTTCTTTAGAAATAATACCTAAAGATTTTCCTTTATATCCTTTAATTGATTATCAAATTAAAGTATTAAAAAAATGAATTAGTTTTATTCCGAAATGATTTGAAATAATGCTAAAAAAGCTCTCAATAAATAATGTAGCAGTAAGTTCATGATGTATGATCTTTTATTAAAAATTAAGCTTATGGTTTCTTAATATAGTTTGCTTTAGGATCGCCAGTTCATTCTTTTCTTTTATCAGATGATCAATTAAGACATTATCGCCTTCAGCCACTGCTTTATTAATTTTATCCTGAAGAGAACTCAGCTTCCTTTCTATTTGCAACAGCTTTATGGCAATCCGAGATTTATTTATAGAATTGCTTTCTTTGAAGTCGATTTTCCTTAAAAGAAGGGAAGAAAGAATATCTTTTTCTTTTTCATTAACCATGAGTAAGACTTGAGATGGGGTAATAGTCTCGCCATTTCTGAACATATTGATCAATTTTTCAAAAATGGGACTTGCATTAAGACCCTCAAAAAAAGTTTCCTCTTCTTGGCGAAGGATTTCTTGAAAAACATCCGGATAATGTAAACAAGCTAAAAGCAGATACTCTTCTGCTGGAGAGAAAGGGCTTGCATCATCGCTTACATTTTTAATTGAAGAAGTTCCTTTTGAAAAATCTGCAAGCCTTTCTATTAAAATATCTTCTTTAATTTTTATAGTTTCTGAAACCATTTTTAAATAATGCAATCTTATTATTTCATCTTTCATAGCGCTTATGAGAGGAAGAACCTCTTCTACAATTGCTGACTTAGTTTTTGGGGTAATCTTTTCATATTTGCTTTGGCAATTCTCAAGCACAAAAGAAATGAAATCTACTGCTTTATTTATTTTCTCTTGAAATAAGGAAGGTTCATATTTTCTGCAAAAGCTATCCGGGTCTTCTCCTTCATCTAAAAGAATAATTTTTATTGTGAAGTCATTTTGCAATAAAAGATGAATAGCGCGATCAGTAGCTTTTTTCCCTGCTGTGTCTGCATCATAACATAAATAAACATTAGTAGTGTATCTTTTCAAAAGAGAAACCTGATTTTCAGTCAAGCTTGTGCCTAAACTTCCAATGGCATTGTCAAAATTTTTTTCATGAAGTGTAATCACATCAAAGTATCCTTCTACAAGGATAGCAAATTCTTTTTTAGAAATTGAAGATTTAGCTTGATTTAGCCCGAAAAGAATGTTCCCTTTTTGAAATATAGGGCTTTCAGGCGAATTTATATATTTAGCTTCATCTTCTGCTAAAGTTCTGCCTCCAAATGCTATGGGATTATTCTGAAGATCAAATATTGGAATGATAATCCTATTCCTAAATCTATCATAAAAATCTTGATTCTCTTTCGGAATAATTAGACCACTTTTAGCTACTTCTACTAAATCAAATTTCCCAATAAAATAATTTACTAAAAAATTCCAGCTACCAGGTGCATAACCAATTTTAAATTTCTCAATTGTATTTTTATTTATCCCTCTATTATTTAGATACATTAAAGCTTTATTATTCTCTTCTTTAAAAAGACAATCATGATACAATTGGCAAGCTTCTTTATAGATTTTAATTAAAACTTCTCTCTGCTTATATGCTTCGGTAGATAAATCACTTTTAATTTTTATACCAGCTTTATCAGCTAAATATTTAACTGCCTCAATGAAATTCATTTTTTCCATTTCCATAATAAAAGTAAACAAATTCCCACCTTTGCCGCAGCCAAAACAGTGAAATATTCCCTCTTCATTTACAAAAAAAGACGGAGTTTTTTCTTGATGAAAAGGGCATAAAGCTACATATCTTTTTCCTCGTGTCTTTAGATTTATATATTGCGAAAATATGCTAATTGGATTAACGGCAGTTTTTATTTGCTCAAGAATTTCTTTGTCAATAATCATAATTTAATTATATCACAATTATTACTATAATTATTTACTCTTTTTCAAGTACTTGTATAATTTTCCCTTCTTCTGGGTCTTTCAAGATCTTCATAGTTTAAAAATATCCATGGCAAGAGATGAAATTATTTAATCAAAAAGAGCTTTTAGCTTTGCTGTGTATTAGCATCCTCTGCGATCCAATAAATAAAAAAATCCACACAGCTCAATGAAAACTATTTTTTAAAATCCGAACATTCTATTCTTAACTCAATTAGCTTCAAACTCTTCTTTAAAAAATTACAATAGAATTTTTCCCTCTTTTTCATAAAATAAATGCATTGAGAGCACATATTCTGATAGCTTATGATCCCTTTCTTAATTGAATAATCTATAAATTCAAAAATAAATTTTAAAATTATTGATTTTTCCTTTAAAGAGAAATAGCTCAAAATATTTTTTAAATCATTTGCCCAAAAAGATATCTCTTTAATTATATCCTTTTTATTTTTATCAATAACTATTATTATTTGCCTTTTATCATTGATGCTTCTTATTTTTCTTATAAAGCCTCTTTTCTCTAAACTTTTAATAGATTTGCTTAATGTTGTCTTGTCGAGAGAAGTAAAATCTTCTATCTTTTTTAAATTTATATTTTTTCCAAAAAGGAGGGAAAGCAAAATTCGGATTTGAGTTGGATTCAAAGAATTCTTTAAGCTTTCCCTCCATATTAGGATTCTCATAATTTCTGAAATTCTTTCAATTCCTGCAATGATTTTGGCATCTATATCTTTTTGCTGATAATCAAGATTAAAAATGGAATTCTTTTTCATCTTCTTCATTAAACATACCTGCTTTATTCCCTTATACTGCTAAAGATATAATCATTAGCTTTTTGAGAAGCATGGCAAGAAAAACATTCTTTATTAGCATCTTTAACAACTGGTTTTGAATAATCACCACCAACAAATGCTTGAAATTCCCATCCACCAGTTTCTTTAAATTTTTTTGAGTCTTTTCTCATGTATGCAAGAACTTTCCTTTTTCCTTCTGAAATAGCATTATTTTCTTTTTCTACTTCCAAAAGGTCAAAAACCAGTATTGAGCCATTAGGGAAATCTTTCTCGCCCTTTTTCATTGATTTTAATGCAATTTTATTAGCATAGATATGATGAATTCCTCCGAAAGAGCTATAAAGAGGATGACCTGGCTCAAGTATCATTGTTTTCACATGGAACCAGCTTCTATAATCTTTAAGGAATTGATTAGTGTCAGCGGTAAACAGAGCAACACATATCATTAATGTGAGCATACTAGCAAATGTTATCTTTTTCATAATTTACCTCCATTAAAATTTAATTTAGTTGGCATTGCCAACTAAATATTTAATAATATTCTTTTTTGAAAAAAAATCAAGACATAGAAAAACTGAAACCACAAGATTACCATAGAAATATTTTTTTTAAACCACGAGATTAACACGAGATTACACAAGATCGATGGAACGGACTAATAATAATGAATATAATATAGGATCTCCTGAATTACTAAGGAATACATGGGGAATAGCTTATGGTGGTACTTACGCTGAATATTTTTTAGAAATTCAGCGGACTAGTGATGGGGGTTTTATAGCAGTGGGATATACAGCATCTTTTAGTGCAACAGTTAATGATATATGGGTCATCAAATTGGATTCTTCAGGCAATGTAGAATGGCAGAACAGATATGGAGGAAGCGGTGATGATAGAGGTGTCTCCATATATCAAACTGTTGATGGTGGTTATATCTTAGCAGGATATACAAATTCATTTGGAGCTGGAATGACGGATGCTATAATTCTCAAGTTAGATTCAAGTGGTGCAATACAATGGCAATATGTATATGGAGGAGTAGGTACTGATATTCCCCAATCAATTCGACAAACATCTGATAATGAATATATTATGGCAGGATATACAAATTCTTTTGGTTCAGGAAATTATGATTTTTGGGTTGTTAAATTAACATCAACTGGTGGTATTAGATGGTCAAAAACTTATGGTGGGAGTTTAAGTGATAATGCTTATAAAGTAAGACAAACGGCGGATAATGGTTATATAGTGGCTGGTCATACTAATTCTTTTGGGAGTGGGAATAATGATATTTGGATTTTAAAATTAGATTATGCAGGATTAGTGCAATGGCAAAAAACTTATGGAGGAATTGGTGCTGAAAATTTTTATTCAATACAAGAAACATTGGACTATGGCTTTATTATTTCAGGATCGACTAATTCTTATGGAGCTGGCTCAACGGATGCTTGGATATTAAAATTAAACTCTACTGGTGTAGTAGAATGGCAGAAAGCATATGGTGGGAGTCAATCTGATAATGCATATTCTATAGTGCAAACAAGCGATAATGGTTATATTATAGGGGGTGCAACGAGTTCTTTTGGAGGAGGAAGTTCAGATGTGTGGGTTATGAAATTAAATTCAACAGGAGGGGCAGAATGGCAGAAGACATATGGTGGTGCTTCTGCTGATGCAGCTTATGATATAAAACAAACAAGTGATGGAGATTATGTAATTGGTGCTAGAACAAATTCTTTTGGTGCAGGGAATTACGATTTTTGGATACTCAAGATTTTTTCAAATGGTTCTATGACAGATGATTGTCCTTTAATATATCCAGCTTATGCTATTTCATCATCAACAAATTGTCAAACAGCTGACACAAATGTTTCAGATAATACTGCATCTATTTCAATTAATACACCTACAACAATTATAACAGCGACAAATAGTCAAATCTATCGGCAATGCAAAAGTGGTTGGATTAAATTATATGGTCTTGATCAGGATGATGAAACTGCTTATTCTATTCAAAATACTATTGATAATGGTTATATAGTAGCAGGAATTAAACAATCAGGTGCTTCCTACGGACTTCAAATAATAAAGCTTAATGATGCAGGGGATATTCAATGGCAAGCGAGGTATGAATCTGAATCAGCTGATTTTAATAAGCCTTCAATACTGCAAGTAAATGATGGAGGATACATTATCTCAGGGATTTTATCTCCATATTCAGGGTTATATGATTCATCTTTTTTATTAAAGATAGATGGGTCAGGCAATATATCTTGGGGATACAAATACGCAGATCCTTATGCAGATACTATTTTCCTTTCGATGCAGCCTACAAATGATAATGGGTTTATTGTATCAGGATACGAACTTGCATCCGCTATAATAATTAAATTTTCTTCAGATGGAAATCCTCAATGGGATAAGCGTTTTGGAGACCAGTGGGTAGATAATGAAGCAAGCTCAGTTCAACAAACTACAGATGGAGGATTTATTGTTGCAGGTTCAACAGGAGATTTAGGTTATAAAGATATTATGGTGGTAAAGTTTGATTCAAGTGGTTCTATACAATGGCAGAAAGCATTTATAGGTCCTTTAGATGATTATCCGCGGTTTATAAAGCAAACAACTGATTCTGGATATATTATCGTTGGATATACTGAGGATTCTGGGGGAAGAAATGATATGTTAGTCATAAAACTTTCTTCAAGTGGTTCAATTCAATGGCAAAAAACATATGAACGGGATTACTTTGATGTGACGGAAGCTTATGCCGTTCAGCAAGCGAATGATGGAGGATATATTGTTGTGGGTAATTATAATTATAACATTGTAATATTAAAACTAAGTCCGGCTGGAGATATAGAGTGGCAAAAATTATATGATGGTGTACTTAGAGCAAATGTGTATGATATAAAGACCACAAGCGATGGTTTCTATATTATTGCAGGTACGTCAGCTATGAGCACATACAATTTTAGCTTTTTAATTATGAAAGTAAATGCTAATGGCGAAATAAATTCTGATTGCACCTGGTTAGAAAATGCATCTTTAACAGCTAATACGGCTAATTTAACATCAAGTGATATTTCTTTGAATTTATTTGATGGTATTGATGAATTAACAAATATAACTATTACTAAAAGTTCGATTAATCTTATGACTGAAACTCAATGTGATGGTTTTACGAATTTGCCTGGAAGCGTATTAAATACATTAAGAGTTTCTAAATCAGGTTCTAATATTGTTTTGAATTGGAATTCCCCAGGTGGTGCTTGTACGCCTACAGCATATGGAGTTTACAGAGGATCATTGCCATTTACTAAATATGATCATAATTCATTGGTATGCAATATAACAGGATTAACTTATACTGATACTTCTGCAACGGCAAACTATTATTATCTTATTGTGCCACATACTAATTCATATGAAGGTTCTTATGGGAGAGATTCTAACAATACAGAGATACCAAAAGGTCTTAATGCTTGTAAGCTTCAAAATACTCAACCCTGTAATTAATTGTTTGCTGAGAGAATTAGAATTATTGAAAGCATTGATGAAGCTATTATAAACCATACTGATGGATTAGCTCAGCATGATGATATAACAATTGTAATAGTAAAAAAGCGTTGATGAAATTTAGAATTTGCATTTTTATTACTCAAAAAGAGATTTAAAACTAAAGCTTCTTAGGGTTCGGCTAATGAGTGGAGCTAAATGGTGAATGCAGTGAATATTTTATATGTCAATTAAGCAAGGCTCTTAGGCAGCGTATTCCTTGCGAGAGCTGCATTCATATAATAAGGATAAAATTTCCTAAATCCATTCGTAATATAACTTTAAGGTAGCTTTGTATCTTTACTTAATGATTCATTTTTTATTCATCTAAAGAGATTTGCAAAATCTTAAAAAAGGGAATGCAGTAAACGGCGGTTTTATTTAAATGAATTTCTTCATCTAATGTTAAATTGATGATATAAGCCCTTGGCGGATTATATCTTTCTATAAAACTTCTAAATGCCCTTGGTATTTCAGGAGCTTTCATTTTTTTGAATTTTACCTCAAATGGTATTGTGAAAGACCCTGTGGATAAAACAAAATCAATTTCTGCTTTATCTTTAGTTCGCCAGAAAAAAATCTTTGATGAAGTATCCCGGATTTTTTGCTGCAACATATTATATATAAAATTCTGAAAAATGAATCCGTCATCATAAAGCAAGCCGAATGTACCGGCAACAAAGTTCCGCAAGCCAAGGTCATTAAAATAGTACATTGGTGATTTTGTTATCTCTTTACGAATATTTTTGAAGAAAGGAGAAATTCTTCTAATTATAAAGGTCTTTTCAAGATACCAAAGAAAATCCTTTATAGTTTTTACAGAAATGCCTAATGTTGATGATAACTCATTATAATTTATGAGTTTCCCTATCTGCTTAGCCATTAACTTTACTAAATTGCTGAATGCTTCAGTTTTGCGCAATTTAAGCAGATAGGATATATCTCTTTCTATGTAGCTTCTATAGATTTCATTAATTAGTTTCCTCTTTTCATTTAGCTCAGTTTCTAAAACAATTTGTGGATATCCTCCAAAATTTAAATATTCTTCTAATAAATTGTGTAGCTTAGCATTTTCAACTTGAAAAAATGCCAATAGATCATTACTGTATTTGTAATTAGTTTTGAAATCAACAAATTCAATAAAAGAGATGGGTTCGAGTTCAAAAATTCTTTTGCGTCCCGCAAGCGATTCATAAATTTTTTCTTTCAATTCTGCACTTCCTGAACCGGAAACAATAAATTTGTAAGGAAGGTTCATATCATAAATTCCCTTTAAGAAAAGCCCAGCATTCTCTTTTCGTTGGATTTCATCAATAAAAACAAAACCTTTTTTCTTACCAATTTCTAATTCGATTTTATTGATCAGTTTTGCCTGAGAGGTAAAATATTCTTTATCATATTCAATATCAAGATTTAAAAAAACAGTTCTTTCCCCTACCTTTTCGAGTTCATCTTTAAGCAGAAGCATCAATGTAGTCTTACCAACTTGTCTTGGACCTACAATAAAGGTTATTTCTTTTCTTTTTAGATGATTTTTTATTTCATTTAGCAGATATCTTTTGATAATCATAATAATATTTTAATATAATTATTTTAAAAATCAAATTAATTTTTTCTCGGATAAAAGATATAGAGTTTTTAGAGTTTGTAGAGTTTATAGAGTTGAGAGTTCCACCATTTCTTACCTTTGTCCCCTTAATCATTATTTATGAAATATTATCTTCCTACAAAATAGTTAAAGTTTTTTGAACTCTATAAATTTTAGACCGCTATAAAATAAAAATGCTCATTTATTACAAGGTATATAGAGTCTATCTATTAACTTAATCCTTATTCATAATCCTTAATCGCTACCTGAGGAACTCTATAAACTCTCAACTCTACAAACTCTATAAACTCTATTTTTTTTCTTTCTCTAATATGTTAAAATATTGAATATCTTATTAAAATTAAACTTACAGAATTATATTTTATTATGTTGTTAAATTATGAGGGTAAGAAAATGAAGAAAAAATTCTTAGTTATTCTCTTTTTAACATTAATAACAAGCCTTTGCAGATATGAAGATGCTGCTTATTATACAAAGGCAGGCGATGATTATATCAATAGATCCTTATATGATAGAGCGATACAAGCATATAATAAAGCTTTAGAAATAGACCCAAATTACGCTGACGCTTATTATGGATTGGGAAGAGCTTATTATAATAAGGGTTCTTACCAAAAAGCTATTAGTTATTTTAATAAGGTTCTTCAGATCAATAAGAATTATCCTGAAGCTTATTATATGATGGGGCTTACTTTAGAAAAAATTAATAAGCCTCAAGAAGCTATAAAGAATTATAAATTAGCTTTAGAACAAAAACCTGATTTGCTAGATGCTTATTTAAATATTGGGTCAATCTATGAATTCAATAAAGATTATAAAAAAGCGATTGAAATATATAAAAAAGGGTTGGACAAAATCCCTAATTCTCCGGAATTACTGCAAAGTATTTCCAATGCTTATTCTCAGTTAGGAAATATAGAAAAAGCTGCTGAATATTCTAAATTAGCAGATCAGAAGAAAAAATGAAAAGTAGGTTATAGGTTATAGGTTATAAGTAATAGGTGATAGGTTATGGTGATCTTTGTGGTTTCTAATTTTTTTGCCAGTAAATTTGCTTTTAGCATTTGGAATAAACTGCATATTTGCATTTTGCTGTATCTAGTCAGTTTTCTACAAAATTATTGCTTTGAGACTACCTTATTCTATTTATAGCTTA
>CAYREJ010000076.1:0-650 GCA_964423235.1 uncultured Acidobacteriota bacterium
TGACTAGTTATTTTTCCAATTGGCTAAAATAGGTAACTCACAATAAAATAATAAAGCATTAATGAGTTTATAGAGTTTGTAGAGTTGAGAGTTCCACAATTCATTACCATCAAGCATATTGGATTAAGGGGAATGCTGGTGGAACTCTATAAACTCCCAACTCTATAAGCTCTATAAACTAACTTGATATCCTTGAAAAAATGAATTATAATATAATGCACTTGCCAATATAATGTTAGATAAATAATCTCTGTATAATAAAATATCAATTAATTTCTTAAGAATTCTGATAAATAGATAATAGAGATAATTAATTATAAGAAGAGAGGTTGAAAATGAAAACCAAATTAGATGAATTATTGTCAAGCTATTTGAAGAATGACAAGAAAGCATTTGAGGCAATAAGCAAGAATAGGATAACTTCAGAGAATATTTATCATATTGAAGTTGCGCAGAGGTCAAAGTTAGTGCGGGATAGTAGGAGTTTTAAGAGCTCAAAATTGAAAGTATGGAATTTGCCTTCTGAGAAAAATAAGACTGAAGTTATAAAAAAGAAGGAGTTTGCTTTTCCGGAGTTTCTTGAATTTGCTCTTGATGAACAAGAAAGGCGGAGGCTCAATAAAGCAAAGACATCCTTACCTGAAAAAATA
>CAYREJ010000076.1:660-10243 GCA_964423235.1 uncultured Acidobacteriota bacterium
GACCAAAATAAATTAGAGGAAGGGAAAATTATGAAGAAAGAAAAATCAGTTTGGGTAACAAAAAGCAAACCGGAGAGGAAACAAGCTATTTTAGATATACTCTCCGAACATAAAGAATTAACGATATTAGATTTATGTAGAAGACATGGAGAAAAAATAGGAGTAAAATGGCCTGAGACAGGAAAATGGAACGAGAATCCTTGGAAGATTGTAAAATCTGATTGCAGAGATTTAGAAAAAGAGAAAAAGGTCATTCTAACAAAAGGAAGTGATAGAAAAGTAATTGTAAAGCTAATTTCTGAAGGACTTCCTAAAGAAGTTCCTGCCGTATCAACAATTAAAGAAGAAGAGTTGCCAGCTGCCCCAATGCAAACTTCAATAGCTTATAAGATGCCAGATAAAACAGAAATAGAGAAGGAAATTGATAAATTAAATTCCGAAGTTGAAAAGCTATCCGATGAAATTCTTGAGATTTGGAAAACATTGGCAAAATTAAACTTTAGCAGAGAATAATTTGTTTAAATTTTTCTCATAAGGTTTTTTCACAATTTTAATTTCAGTAATAATAGCAGAAATAAGATGCGAAGGAGTTATATCAAAAGCTGGGTTTAATGCTTCAATTTCTTTTGGAGCAATAGGAATATTATTTAAATTTTTGACTTCTTCTTGATTTCTCCATTCAATAGGAATTTGGGAGCCTGATGCTATTTTCATATCAATAGTAGAAGAGGGAGCAGCTACATAAAACGGTATGTTATGATATTTTGCCAAGATTGCTAAAGAGTAAGTGCCAATTTTATTAGCGGTATCTCCATTAGCAGCAATCCTGTCTGCTCCAACTATAACACAATTTATTTTGCCTAAATTCATTAAGAAGCCAGCCATATTATCGGTGATAAGATATGTTCTTATATTTTCTTCAAGTAGTTCCCAGGCAGTTAAACGAGCCCCTTGAAGATATGGTCTTGTTTCGTCAACATAAACGGTGAAATTTTTACCTTGCTTGTGAGCATACCTTATAATTCCTAAGGCAGTCCCATAACCGGCTGTTGCTAAAGCACCGGCATTACAATGCGTCAATATTCCGTATCCTTCTTTGATGAAAATGCTGCCAATCTTTCCTATTTTCTCATTTACTTCTATATCTTTTCTGTATATCTTTATCGCTTCCTCACAAATAATCCTTTTTAAAATTTCAGGTTCATTCTCAATATTTTTATAAAATATCTTTCTCATTTGTTCAATTGCCCACGATAAATTAACAGCAGTTGGACGCGTTTGCTGTAATACCAAGCACACTTCTTCAAAATATCTCTCAATCTCTTCTTTATTTTTCGAATTAGCGGATAAATTTTTCATTGCTAAAGCAATACCCATTGCCGCTGCTACACCTATTGCAGGAGCTCCTCTTATTATCATATCTTTTATAGCTTTGGCTATATCATAATGATCCTTTGCTAAAAAATATTCTCTCTGATAAGGTAATTTTCTTTGATCTATCATTCTTATTCCTTCTTCAGTCCATTCTATTGTTTTAACCATACCCGGCTCTATTCCTCTTTCTTATTATTACTTTCACCTTTAAAATTTTGATACTGTATTTCTCCTTTTTCATCTTTCACCAGCAAACTTATTCTGCTTTCTGCTTCTTCTAATTTCTTATTACAATATTGCGCTAAAAACACACCCCTCTCATATAATTTGATAGAATCATCTAAACTTAAATTCCCGCTCTCTAATTTTTTAACAATTTCTTCTAATTCTGTTAAAGCATTTTCAAAATTCTCTGGTTCCTTATTTTGATTATTTATCATTTTTGACCTCTCTTACAATGGATTTTAAAAATCCTTTATATAATTGTATTGATATTTCTTCATTCAATTGCACTTCAGAAGCATCTTTAATAATTTTATTTTGATTATCATAGCAAATGCTGTATCCCCTTTTCAATATACCAAAGGGATTAAGAACAGATAATTTTCCGCTCATCATTGATACAGCTTCGCTTTTTTTTCTTATTAAATTCTTTACCGATTGATCCATTTGAAGCTTCATATTTTCAAGATGCTTCCTTTGTTTTTCTATTGATGAAATAATCAAAGGCAAATTTAATTTGCTCTTAATAGAATTTAGTTTATTTTTTTTCTTAACGAGATTTTCTTTGAGATTGAAAGATAACTTTAATCTTAATTCAGATAATAATTGGATTAGATAGTAAATTTTATAAGGAAATCCTTGAAAAGATTTATGTTTGCATAATTTAATTAGTGCGTTATGATACTTTTGGAAGCGGAGCTGAATTTGAGTTATCAATTTATCATTTAGGTTATTTATATATTCTTTTAATTCATCTTTTTTCTTTACCACGATTTGAGCTGCAGCGGTAGGTGTAGGAGCTCTTAAGTCAGCTACAAGATCAGAAATGGAGACATCTATTTCATGCCCGACTGCTGAAATAATAGGAATTTTAGAATTAAAAATTACTCTTGCCAAATTCTCATCATTAAAAGCCCACAAATCTTCAATTGAACCGCCACCCCGCGTTAGGATTATAACATCTACATTATTGTTTGTATTAAAATAATTTATTCCTTCTATTAGCTCATAAGGAGCTTCTTCGCCTTGCACCCTTGATGGATAGATCAATATTTCTAAATTAGGCTGTCTTTGTTTTATTACTTTCAGGATATCTCTTATAGCGGCTCCCGTTGGAGAAGTAACTATACCAATTTTTTGCGGCAGCAGAGGTAAAGGTTTTTTATGTTTTTCATCGAATAACCCTTCCTTTTTTAATTTTAATTTTAATTGATGAAGTGCAAGGAATAAAGCGCCTTGTCCCTTTGGTTCCATCTCAAATACTATTATTTGGGTTCTTCCTTGTGGTGGGTAAAAAGAAATTTTCCCTCTTACTAAAACCAATAAACCATTTTCTGGCTTAAATTTAAGACTTTGTGCATAGCTGCTAAACATTATAGCATCAATTTGACTGTTAGAATCCTTTAAAGTAAAGTAAAGATGCTTTATCTCATGATGCACTTTGAAATTAGAAATCTCACCTTCTACCCAGACGACGGGATAAGAATCTTCCAATATGTTTCTAATTTCTTCTGTCAGTTCGGAAACAGTATAAACTTTTCTTTTTTGTGGCTCTTTTTCTTCTTCAAATATAGATTCATCAAAAAATGGAACATCCCAATCTTTAATCATTTTTTTCTCTGAGGAGTAAGCGCTTAATGGATAAACTTTTACCTGATATTTCATCTACTGAAATTACAACTGCACCAAAAATGCAATTTCCTTTGGCGACTTCCAATTTTATAGGGAGTTGAGTAAGGAATCTGCTTATTGCAGCTTCTTTATCCATTCCAATTACAGAATTATAAGGACCAACCATTCCAACATCTGTTATATATGCTGTTTGATTAGGCAGAAGACATTCATCTGCAGTTTGAACATGGGTATGTGTGCCTATAACTGCTGAAACTTTTCCATCTAAAAACCATCCCATTGCTATCTTCTCTGAAGTTGCCTCTGCATGAAAATCTACGATGATTATATTAGTTTCTTTTTTGATTAATTGCAAAACTTCTTCTATCGCCCTAAAGGGACAATCTAATGATTGCATATATAGTCTTCCCATCAAATTCACAACTGCAATTTTATTATTAGAATTAGTTTGTTCTATTATGTATCCACTGCCTGCGCAGGGCTTTGGATAATTCAATGGGCGTAATAATCTTTTTTCTTCGTTCAAATATTGTATAACCTCTTTTTTTGCCCATATATGATTTCCACTGGTTAATACATTTACGCCCAGAGAGAATAACTCTTGAGCCGTCTCTTTAGTTACTCCAATCCCTCCTGCTATATTTTCTGCATTGGCTATTATAAAATTTATTTCCTGCTCCTGTTGAATGCGAAAGAGAAATTTACTGAGAGCTTTTCTTGCCGGTTTTCCGACTATATCTCCTATAAATAATATATTCATCCTTTTTTCTACCTTGCATATTCTATGGAACGCATTTCTCGTATTACAGTAACTTTTATTTGCCCCGGAAATTGAATCTCTTCTTGAATTTTTTTGGCTACATTTTTACAAAGCCAAATTGCTTGCTCATCAGTTAATTTATTGCTATCAACTAAAATTCTAATTTCTCTACCTGCTTGCAAAGCATAAGCTTTCGTAACGCCTTCAAAAGATTTTGCAATCTTTTCTAAATTTTCCAATCTTTTGAAATAATGCTCTAAAACTTCAAAGCGGGCTCCAGGACGCGCAGCTGAAATTGTATCCGCAGCTTGAACAATTACAGCTTCAATTGAAGCAAAGGGAATATCTTCATGATGAGCTTCCATCGCATGAATAACTTCCTCAGGTTCATTATATTTTCTTGCTATCTCTACTCCTAATTTTATATGGGAGCCCTCGCTCTCTTTATCTACAGCTTTCCCTATATCATGTAAAAGACCAGCTCTCTTTGCAATGGCTGCATTGCATTTTAGTTCATAAGCAATATGAGCAGCTAAATAAGCTACTTCCTTGGAATGCATCAGCACATTTTGTCCATAGCTATTTCTATATTTAAGCTTTCCTAAAAGCTTCAGTAATTCCGGATGCATATCATTTATTCCTAATTCAAAAGCTAAAGCTTCTCCTTCTTGATACATTTTTTGCTCTAATTCTTCTTTAACTTTTGCAACGATTTCTTCTACTTTTGAAGGATGTATTCTTCCATCTAAAATTAGCCTTTCTAAAGCTAATTTTGCTATTTCTCTTCTATAAGGGTCATAACAAGAAATTAAAATAGCTTCAGGAGTATCATCAATTATCAGATCAACTCCTGTTGCCATCTCCAATGCTCTAATATTCCTCCCTTCTCTGCCAATTATTCTCCCCTTTAAGTCATCATTCGGTAAATCTAAAATGGAAACTGAACTCTCCATAACATATTCTGCTGCTGATTTTTGAATAGCTATTGCTAATATGCGAGCAGCCTCTCTTTGCGCTGCTTGTTTAGTTTCTTCTTCTATTTTCTTTAAATAAACTATCGCTTCTTGCCGAGCTTCATTCTCAATAGATTTTATTAATGATCTTTTTGCTTCTTCTGAAGTCATCCCCGCTATCTTCTCAAGCTCCCTTCTCATTTCTGAAATTAAATTGTCATATTTCTTCCTTGCTTCGTTTAATTCCTGCAGTGATTGATTCACAGAAGCTTCCTTCTTAAGTAATTCTTTCTCTTTTGAATCTATGTAAGCGGCTCTTTTCTCTACACTCTCTTCTTTTTGGTGCACCCTTCTTTCTAATTGTAGCAATTGATTCTTTTGCTCACGTGTCTGTTTCTCAAATTCTGATTTCATTTGTATGAATTTATCTTTTACTTCTAAATTAGCTTCTTTTATAAGTTCGGCTGCTTTTTTTTCAGCTTCTTCAATGATCAGCTTTGAGCGATGTTCTGCTTCTTTTAGTAATGTTAATAATTTTCGTTTTTCTTTCTTGTAATAGAAAAAGATTGAAGCAATAGCAACTACTGTCAGGATTGGGATAATAATATAAGAAATCATGGCAACCTCCAGTTATCTGGAGATAACCAAAGAGCCGAAGAGTTGAATAAGAAAACCCCCGCTCAGCCGTGTGGGTGGAGCGGCAGAACCGCTAAAATCCACATTATTGGGCTCTGCGCTTACTTTAGGCTTCCTTCTCACTAAGGCATGCTCACCATAAGCTATCAGAAACCCTTTATCTTTATAATGTTGGTTCGTGACCTCCTTTTCCATCACCAACCTCGCAGGGGTATCTTTATCTTTAATTCTATCTTTTTTTCATTCATCTTTTATTTGTATTTTAAACAATCATCCATTGATTTAATTATTTCTTCAGCTCTTTTATTTATTTCCAGATTCTTTTTTTCATAATTTTCTTTTAATCTAAATAATTCATCAGCCATATTCAGTAATGTCAGTATCGCTAATTTTAATGTATCTACTGTAGGCACTTGCATCGCAACTAAATTCATCTTATTGTTCACATAGCTTGCAAGCTCCTCTATATATTCTTCATTCATATCGGATTTAACCTGATAATATTGACCACCTATCTCCACCTTTATGCTTTTCATATTTCATTATATCCCAAGTTGATTTATTTCTTCAACTATCTCTTCAACCTTTTGCTTTATTTCCATCCTTTCATTATTTAATTTCAAAAGTTGGTTCTCAAGCTCAATTTTATTTTCTTCTATCTTCTTATATTTTAGCACCTCCTCTTCTAATTCTTTTACCCTATCTTGTAGCTTCTTATTCTTTTCTAAAATTTCTTTGTAAGCTTTTATTAATACCTTTGATTTCTCTATTAGTTCCATTATAAAGTCCATACCTGTTTTCTTCCTTTATTTTTCATTGTTTTTAATTATATCATAATAAATAAAAAATAATCAATAGAGTTTATAGAGTTTATAGAGTTGAGAGTTTATAGAGTTCCACAGATATTATCATGCTATTTGTAGTTTTTATTTTTTTACCACAAAGCACACAAAGTTTTTTCTATAAAATATATCTTTCTTTGTGATCTTTGTGTCTTCTTTAATATTATGAGAACTGGTTTTATGCCTTAAGCTCATTAGCGTTATAATGGTCTAATTAAAAAAATGGGATAATGCAGCTGGCATCAGCCACAGAGACAATTTTTTCTCTGTGTTCTCTGTGCCTCTGTGGTGAATCTATCTTCGGTAATTGACAATTGTTCTCATAGATGCGATCTTTGTGGTTTATAATTTTTTTGCCATTGGATTGGCTTTTAGCATTTGGAAAATAATGACCAGATACAAGAAAAAGAGTGGAAAAAAAAGAATTGTTTTGTTAGAATGTTCGTGAAATTTTTTGAAAAATATAAGGAGACAGAAGAAAATGGGTTATCGTCAAGAGAAAGATACTATGGGATATAAAGAAATTCCTTCGGATGTTTATTATGGTGTGCAGACGCAGCGTGCAATTGAAAATTTTCAAATTAGTAATTTAAAAGCCGATTCTATTTTTATTAAATCTTATGCATTTATTAAGAAAGCAGCAGCCATTGTTAATCATAGAGCTAAATTATTAAATGAGCAAAAGGCTAATGCTATCATTAAAGCTGCTGAGGAATTAATTTCAGGTAATCTTGAAGATCAAATTAAAATAGATGTGTTTCAAGCAGGAGCAGGCACTTCTTTTAATATGAATATAAATGAAGTTATAGCAAATAAAGCTTTAGAAATTTTAGGGTATCCGAAGGGAGATTATTCAATTATTCATCCCAACGATGATGTTAATAAAAGTCAATCTACCAATGATACCTTTCCTACTGCTATGCGGATTTCTATTATAATCCTTCATAAAGAATTAATGAAAGAGTTATATACTCTTTATCAAGCCTTGAAGAATAAAGCTGAAGAATTTAAAAAAATTATAAAATCAGGCAGGACCCACCTTCAAGATGCGCTTCCAGTTTCTTTAGGGGATGAATTTGCTTCTTATGCAGAAATAATAGCTAAACAATCTGATACCTTAAAAAAAATTATCACAAATCTTTATTATTTGCCTATTGGAGGAACAGCGGTAGGGACAGGAGCTAATACACCTACTAATTTCAAAAGAAATATCGTGAAGACTTTATCAGAGATTACAGGACTGAGATTAAAATGCGGAAAAAATTTAATGGAAAGAATGCAATCTATGGCTGATTTTGTTCTTTATTCTTCGGCATTAAAGAATCTTGCTTTAGAGCTGATAAAGATTTCAAATGATTTGAGACTAATGAGTTCCGGTCCGAGAACTGGCTTTGCTGAAATTGAATTACCCGCTGTGCAACCGGGTTCTTCTATAATGCCCGGGAAGTTTAACCCTGTCATTTGCGAATGTATGAATATGATATGTTTTCAGATAATTGGAAATGATTTAGTAATTGCTATGGCATCACAAGCTGGTCAATTAGAATTAAATGTTATGATGCCTGTAATTGCATTTAATCTTTTATTTTCTATGAGAATACTTATTAATGGGATGCATATGCTTACAAATAAATGCATAAAAGGAATTAAAGCTAATCCGGAGCAATGCCGATGGTATTATGAAAATTCAGTCGCGCTTCCAACATTGTTAGTTCCTAAAATTGGTTATGAAAAAGCTGCAGAATTGGTAAAACTTTTTTCCAATTAATAAAAGAAAAATGCATACATTTCAAATAAGATATAGCTTTGATTTTTGCTTATGCTTATTCAAGAGTTCCCTTTTTTTCATTATTTATCAACGAGTTGGCGAGTTTAAAAAAAATTAACTCGTCAACTCGCTGATGTTAAAATAAATCAAAGAGATAATTCTGAATGATTAAGGTTTGTAGATGATATTTATTCAAAAAGGTATCTATCTAAGCTAATCTTACCGGCTCCGGAGATTAGTAGTGTAATGCCTGCTCCCAATAATGCCAAATTGTATTCAAAACCGTGCCCTACATCAGGGGCACAAAACCAATTTAAAAAGAAGCCATTTTTTAAATGCACCATAAAAATAGCTCCGAGCATTACCAAAGAGATTCCTAAAGCAGATAATCTGGTTAGAAGACCGAATAAAAGACCTAATCCGCCGAAGAATTCGGTGAAAGCTAAAATTACCGTAAGGAAAGATGGCATTCCCATGTTAGAGAAAGTTTGGATAGTTTGGCTGAGACCTGCTCCTCCCCATATGGGGAATAATTTTTGACCGCCGTGAGCTATAAATATTATACCTACAGCGATTCTGAGAGGGAGGAGGCTGTAATCGCTAAGTTTTTCAAAAGTTTTTTGAAGCATATTTACCTCCTAAAAGAATTAATATATAATTTTAATACCGAATATCAAAAAAATCAATATTTGACATTAATAAATTTAGTATTTAAAATATACCTATGAAAAAAAATCAAAATATTATTTGCCCAGTTGAATTAACTTTATCTATCATTGGAGGTAAATGGAAAGTCCTAATTATTAGAGAATTGCTTAGCGGCAAAAAAAGATTTTCCCAAATTCATAAAGCCATTAAAGGTATTACGCAAAAAATGTTATCTAAGCAATTAAGGGAACTTGAAAGGGATGGTATTATAAATAGAAAAATTTATCCTGAAATCCCTCCAAGGGTAGAATATTCTTTAACAGAAGAAGGAGAAAAGCTTCGTATTGTTTTAGAATCTATGCAGAAATGGGGTTCACGGTATCTTAAATGGAGAGAGGGAGTAGAATCAGCTGAATAAATTATATAAGAGGCTGGATATGTAATTGGTCAGTTTTCCTCAAAAGCAAGGAAAAATATTAAACCACAAGATTACACAACATTTTTTTCATGCGATTAACACAGATTAACACAGAAAAATTGAGAAGTGAGAGTGAGAAGTGAGAGTGAGAGTTAGCAATTTATCGAGAGAATTTTTAACTTGCTAACCTCTCACTCTCACCTTTTCACTCTCACTCTCACTCTCACTTCTCACTTTTTTCTTACCTTTTTTAACCACAAAGGACACAAAGTTAACACAAAGCACACAAACTTTTTCCTATAAAATTTATCTTTCTCTGTGATCTTTGTG
>CAYREJ010000077.1:0-10210 GCA_964423235.1 uncultured Acidobacteriota bacterium
GCTAGCTGAGGAAAATATGAAGAAGAGGAATGGGTTGGTGGAACTCTATAAACTCTCAACTCTATAAACTCTAAAAACTAATATTTCGTATATTTCATTTGCTTACTTTATCCCTTTTATTTTATAATAAAATTATTATATGAATGCTCCATCAATGAAATTTATAATCTTTAAAGAAATTTCCGGAGTAATTTTATTAGCCTTTGGAATAATTATTTTTTTAAGCTTATATTCTCATGATCCTTTTGATCCTTCTTTTAGCTGTGTCAATAAAGAAAAGCCATTAAATTATATTGGTATATTTGGCTCCTATGCTTCAGATTTTTTATTTTCTTTTTTAGGCTTATCTTCTTATTTATTATCATTAATTTTTATGTTTTTTGGTTTATATTTTTTAATTAAAAAATCCCCTCGTGCTGTTATCACTAAAGTGTTAGGTTTTATTCTATTTTTGCTAACATCAATGATAATTTTCCAACTCACAATTAAAATGTGGGAAGCAAAAGGAATAGGGTTTCCTAAATTGCCCGATAAAGTTCCTTATCAAGCTGGTGGGTATTTAGGAAAAGCAATCGTTGATTATCTTAATTTTTATATAAATAAAACAGGTACATATATTATTTCTATTATCTTTTTAATTTTAAGCTTATTGATGATAACGAGTCTTTCTATTAGCCAAATATTAATATCAAGCTGGGAGAACTTTAGAAAATTTCTTAGTTTATTTTCAATTAAGTATCAAAAGAAAGTAGAATTAAGAAAGAGAGAAGAGATGCGGAAAAATGTTGTTAAGAAGTATGTAAAAATAAAAGAAGAAGAAATTAAAAGAGAAAAGCAGGATAAGAAGGAAGAGACGATATCGAAGCAGCTTCCTTTAGAATTATGGGAGAAATCAGGGAAGTATATGTTGCCGCCTGAATCATTATTAATCAAACCTTCAGAAGAATTAAAAATTGATTTAACGGAGATAAAAGATAAAAAGAGCTTAATAGAAGATAAATTAGGAGAATTTTCAATAAGTGGAAAGGTGATAGAAATGCATCCAGGACCTGTGATAACTGTGTATGAATTTAAACCCGATCCGGGAATAAAATTTAGTAAGATTACAGCATTTTCTGAGGATTTAGCTTTAGCATTGAAAGCAGAATCAATAAGGATAGATAGGATACCGGGGGAATCGACAATCGGTATTGAAGTTCCAAACAAAAAAAGAGAGATAATTTATTTGCGCGAGATAATAGAGACTGATTTATTTAAACAATCAGAATCCAAGCTAACTATGGCAATTGGGAAATATGCAGATGGTTCTCCGATGGTAGCTGATCTTCAAGCGATGCCTCATTTATTAATAGCAGGAGCAACAGGCTCCGGTAAAAGTGTTGCTATAAATTGCATTATTTGCAGTATCCTTTATAAAGCTACGCCGGATGAAGTTAAATTTATTCTAATTGATCCTAAAAGAGTTGAATTGAAATTATACGATAAGATACCTCATCTTTTAGTTCCGGTTATATGGGAACCTAAAAAGGCTTCTAATGCTTTAAAATGGTTAGTTTCAGAAATGGTGAATAGACATAAACAGCTTGCTCATCTTAATGTTAGGAACATAGCACAATATAATAATATCGTTGAGAATGAACTTGATGAATTGGAACTTTCGCCGGAGAGTAAAGAAAAAATTAAACCTCTTCCTTATATTGTTCTTATAATAGATGAACTTGCTGACTTAATGATGATGGCAGCTTCGGAGATTGAAGAATCTATACAGAGATTGGCTCAAATGGCAAGAGCAGTGGGTATTCATTTGATTTTAGCTACTCAAAGACCTTCAGTAGATGTTATTACCGGCGTTATAAAAGCAAATTTTCCTTGTCGTATTTCATTCAAAGTTTCTACAAGAGTAGATTCAAGAACTATTTTAGATGTCACTGGAGCCGAACAATTGCTGGGTAAAGGGGATATGCTTTTTATTCCCCCAGGTATGCCAAAATTACTCCGCGTCCATGGTGCTTATGTTTCAGAAAAAGAAATAAATAAGTTAGTTCTCTTTTGGAATAGACAAGCTGAACCTACTTATCTTGAAGAAATTCTTTCAGGTGAAAAAGAAGGATTGGAATTAGATCAAGAAAAAGACCCTTTATATGAAGAAGCAGTTAAAATTATATTAGAAAGTAAACAAGCTTCCGTTTCTTATCTTCAAAGAAGATTAAAAATTGGCTTTAATAGAGCAGCTCGCTTAATTGAACAAATGGAAGCTGAAGGAATTGTCGGTCCCGCTTATGGAAGTAAGCCACGAGAAATCCTTATTGATAAGGAAGATTAAAGTTTGTAGAGTTTATAGAGTTTGTAGAGTTTATAGAGTTCCACTAATTCAACCATAGTTGCATATAGCAAAAATCAGTTATTTATCTCAAAGTGATAATAAATTACCTTATGGGTAATTTTTGTGGAACTCTATAAACTCTTGACTCTATAAACTCTATAAACTAAAATATGTTTTTAAAAAATTTAAATTAGGAGATCTTTTATGATTGATGTTTTTAAAGAATGGTATGAGCACAGGCACGATTATGCAAGAGAATGGAAAAGAAAAACCGGCAGGGAAGTCGTTGGTTATTTTTGTACATATGCGCCGGAGGAAATAATGTATGCAGCTGGTATATTGCCTGTTCGCATATTAGGTTCCCACGAACCACAAGATGTAACGGAAGCTCATATATTCGGAATGTTTTGTCCATTTTGTCGTGATTGCTTAGCTCAAGGTCTTAAAGGAAGATTTAATTATCTTGATGGAATTATGATTTCACAATCTTGCTTACATTTGCGACAAGCTTATACAAGTTGGCAACTTAATATTCCAGTCGCTTATTCGTATTATCTTCCTATGCCTCATGGTGTCCAAAGCCCAAGAACATATAAGTATCTAAGAGGAGAATTGGAATCCTTCAAAAATTCTATTGAGAATTGGCTCGGTAAAAAGATAAAAGACGATGATTTAGATAGGGCTATTGAAATATACAATAAGAACAGACAATTATTGCATCAATTATATAATCTTAGAAAAAATAAAAAGGTTCCTATAACTGGATTAGAAGCAATGTATATTACTCTATCATCGCAAATGGTAGATAAGGCTGAACATAATGAAATGTTAGAGAATTATTTAAAAAGAATTGATGCAAATAGAGATGTAGCAGGAGATAAAACGCGCTTAATTTTTATTGGGAGCGAAGATGATGATACGGAATTTATTAAAATGGTAGAGTCCTTACCGGCAATAGTTGTAGTTGATGAGCATTGCACCGGGACAAGATATTTTTGGAATGAAGTTCAGCAGAATAATGATCGCTTAATGGCAATAGCAGCAAGATATATAGAAAGGCCTGCTTGTCCTGCTAAAGATTGGCCAGAACTTACTCGTCTTAATCATATTATTAATTTAGTAAAGGAATTCAATGTTCAAGGGGCTATATTAATTCAGCAAAAATTTTGTGATCCTCATGAATTTGATATGCCGGTTATAGCAAATAAGTTGAAGGAAATGGGAATTCCTTCTTATAATGTAGAATTTGATGTTACTGTTCCTGTTGGACAATTTAAAATTAGGATAGAGGCATTTTTGGAAATGATGCGTGCAGAAGATTTATTTTAAATAAAATAACTTTGGAGGGGTCAAATATGAGTGAAAGATTATATAAGACGGAGCCATTGAAATGTTGGCAAAAAGCTAAAGAATTGCGGTTGCAGTATTATAAGAATTATGCGGAGGCAAAAGAAAAAGGAGGAATTAGATGGGCAGGAGGAGCTTGGACTTTCGATGCGATACCTGCTGGATTAGGTGATGATGTATATAGTTTAACGAGTGAACCATACGGAGCCAGCATAGCTTGGAATAAGGAATTTGCTCTCAAGTGTCAAGAGGCTGTTGAAGCAAAAGGGTGGGCAAGAGATTTATGTGCTTATATAAGAAATTATTGGGGGTCTATAATATTGAATAAATATTTATTTGGTGGAGAATTTCCGAAGCCGGATTTTATTTTTCAAGATCATATATGCTGTAGTCATGCTAAATGGTATCAAATAGTTCGGTATTTAGAAGGAGATATTCCTATGTATTGTATAGATATATCAGTAGGACCTTATAGTGAACTAAATGAGAATAGACTGGAATATGTTTCGGGACAATTGTTAGATAGTATTGAATGGTTAGAAAAAATAACCGGCAGGAAATATGATGATGAGAAGTTATTTCAGGCAATTTATAATGAATGCAGGACAACATCACTTTGGGCTGAGATATGTTGTTATAATAAGAACATACCAGCTCCTTTGGATGAAAAAACTATGTATTCTTTATATGTTTTAGCTACATTGAATAAGCATGGAAAAGAGGTAGCTGATTTTTATGAAGAATTGAGAGATGAAGTAAAAGATAGAGTAGAGAGGGGGATTGCAGCGGTTGCTAATGAAAGGTGCAGATTAATTACCGATACGCAACCACCTTGGGGTTTTCTAAATATGTATAGATATTTAGAAAAATATGGAGCTGTTTCTGTGGGCTCGCTTTATGTATTTGGTTTGGAGGGAATTTGGGAGGACAAACCGGATGGAAGTTGGGGACCGAGAACGACTCCTCAGCAATTGGGAATAAGATTTAAAAATAGAGAAGAAGCAGTTAGATTCTATGCAGATTGGAATCTAAGTAAACCGCAGTGGCAGCATTTCTATTCTCCGAAATTAAAAGCTGATATGATAAAAAGAATATATAAAGAATGGAAATTAGATGGGATTATACTACATTATAATAGAGGATGTGAAGGATTGACTGTTGGGATTGCAGAAGTGAGGTTATTATTAACTAGAGAAGGTTTACCGGTTATGACTTATGAAGGGAATATGGGAGATGAAAGGGAATTTGATGAAGCTAAGACCTATGCTCGCATAGATGCTTTTATGGAAAGTTTAGGATTAAAGAAATAGGAGGAATTATGATATCAGTTGGAATAGATTTGGGAGCCAAAACAACAAAGGTTCTTATTTTAAATGATAAAAGGATTTTATCTTATTCAATAAAATTGACAGGTTTTGATCAATTGCAAGCAGCTAATGAAGCTCTGGAAGAGGCTTTAGCAAAAGGAGAAATAAAAAGGAATCAAGTTAATCAGATAGTAGCCACCGGAGTGGGAAGGAAAGCATTAGATTATGCTAATAAAGAGATAACGGAAGTTGCGGCGGATGCCAGAGGTATTGTTTATCTTTTTCCGGAGGTAAGAACAGTTATTGATGTGGGAGCTGAAGAGGGAAGGGCGATCAAATGCCTTTCAGATGGAAGAGTAAAAGATTTTGCAATAAATGAGAAATGTGCAGCGGGAGCAGGAACATTTGTGGAAGCTATGGCGAGAGCATTAGAAGTTGATATTGAAGAATTAGGGAGGATGGTTTTGCAATCCAAGAATGCTGTTCCTATGAATGCACAATGCACTGTATTTGCAGAATCGGAAGTAGTTTCCTTACTGCATGCTAAAACTCCAAAAGAAGATATTTCCCGAGCAATTCATGATGCTATTGCAAGTAGGATTATTTCAATGGTTAGGAGGATTGGGGTTGAAGAAAAAATAGCGCTTATTGGGGGTGTTGCTAAAAATATAGGTTTCATTGATTCTTTTAAAAGGGGATTGGAAATTAATGAGTTGTTGATACCTGAAGAGCCTGAATTTGTTGGAGCTTTAGGGGCTGCTTTAACTTCTTTGGATTAAATATAAAATGATAAAAGTGATTTATAGGAGGAATAGATGACAGAATATTGGAGGTGGAAAGAGTATAACTGGGTATCGCCAGAGATAAATTGGCAAGATGGTAAAATTATAACTGCTGGTGTTGATGTTGGTTCAGTGAGCACTCAAGCAGTTATTATGGTAGATGGGAATCTTTATTCTTATAGTAATATGAGAACTGGTTCTGATTCTCCTGATAGTGCTAAAAAAGCTATTGATTGGGCAATGAATGGAACTAAATTAAAACTTGAAAATATTCATTATATTGTCGGAACTGGCTATGGTAGGGTGAATGTTCCTTTTGCCAATAAAACGATTACTGAAATAGCTTGCCATGCAAGAGGTGCGAATTTTATATATGGTCCATCGGTGCGAACGGTTTTAGATATGGGTGGACAAGATTGCAAAGCGATTCAGTGTGATGAGAAAGGGAAAGTAACAGCATTTTTGATGAATGATAAATGTGCTGCCGGTACTGGTAGAGGAATGGAAGTATTTGCTGATTTATTAGCTGTTCCGATTGAAAAGATTGGAGATTTATCTTTTGAAATTGATCATGAGCCTGAACCTGTAAGCAGTACCTGCGTGGTATTTGCTAAATCAGAAGCGCTGGGCTTGCTTCGTCAGGGCTGGCATAAGAATTTAGTTATTGCAGCATATTGTTCTGCGATGGCACATCGTGTCTATACTTTATTAGAAAGGTTAGGAATTCAAAAAGAATTTGCCATTACTGGTGGTATTGCTAAAAATAGAGGGGTAGTTGAAAGATTAGAGAAAGAATTAGGGATAAAAGCATTGCAAGCCAAGATGGATCCTCAAATTGCTGGAGCTCTCGGAGCAGCATTATTTGCAAAGAATCTTTACGAAAAATCAAGAGGATAAATTTAACAAGGAGGATAATGTGCTTGCTCATTATGGATATAAAGATGGGTCTGGAGAATATTTTATAGTAATAGACACAGAGAAGTGTAATGGATGTGGGGATTGTGTAAAAGTATGTCCTTCTGGTGTTTTTGAAATAATTATAGATGATTATGATGAGAAAGTAGCTGCTGTCATAGAAGAGCATCGGAAAAAATTAAAATATAGCTGTGCTGTTTGTAAGCCTACAAGTGGATATACCACTCTTGCTTGCATTAAAGCTTGTGAACCCAATGCTATAAAGCATTCTTGGTAAAGATTGGTGAATGCAAATTCCTATTGCTTCAATTGAAAATTGAATAGTTCTCACTCCCAGCTGCAGAGGGGTAGAGGTAGTAATCTCTTATATCTTATTTAAGCACCAGTTGCTACTTTCCATTTGCTATGCCCAAAAAGAATATAATCATCTTTTATCTTAAATATTTTTGAATTAAATATTCTTATCATCGAAGCTAACGATCTTTCTTTAATAAATTGGGAAAAAGATAAAGCAGTGCTGCCTAAGATCTTAGGAGCTAATATAGCTATTATCTCATCCGATAGCTGATGCTCTAAAAAATTTCCAATTATTTCCGCACCCCCTTCTACTAATGTTGATAATATTTTATTCTCATATAGAGCTTGCATTATTTCTTCTAAATTAAGCTTATTATCTTTTAGACTAACTTCAATGATTTCGCAGTGAGAAGGAAGTTTAGCTTTCTTTGATTTATCTATTTTGGATGTGAAAATGAATACCGGACTATTGTCTTTAAAGAGTTGTGCGGTTGGAGGAATTTTCAAAAAACTATCTAAAATTATTCTATGAAATATTTTATTTTCTTTATCTTCTATTCTAATATTCAAAGAGGGATCATCTGATAATATAGTATTTATTCCGACGAGTATGCTATCTGATAATGCTCTTAATCTATGAGTAAAATTTCTTGTGGTCTCAGAACTTATCCACTTTGATTTTTTATCTGAAGATGCGATTTTGCCATCCAAAGTCATAGCAAATTTTATTCGTATGTAGGGTCGCCTTTTTTTATGATAGGTGAAAAATTCTTTATTGATACCTTGGGCTTCTTTTTCTAATAAACCGGATTTAACTTTGATTCCTGCATTTTGTAATATTTTAATACTTTTTTTGTTAACTTGAGGGTTAGGATCATAAGTAGCAATAATTACTTCTTTTATTTTAGATTTAATAATTAAATCAGTGCAGGGCGGAGTTTTTCCATAAAAGCAGCAAGGTTCTAAAGTTAAATATAATTTAGAGTTTGCAGGGGTTTCTTTTGCATTTTTAATGGCAAATACTTCAGCGTGAGGTTCTCCAGCTTTCGGATGATATCCAATCCCAATTAATTTATTGTTTTTTACTAATACTGCTCCTACCAATGGATTAGGTGAAGTTTTTCCTTGAGCTATTTCAGCAATTCTTAATGCCATCTTCATATAATAATAATCTTGTTCAAGCCACATATTATTTATCCGAGTAGTGCTTTGCAATATTCTGCAGGAGAAAATTCTATAAATTCTTCTATTTCTTCTCCATAGCTTACAAATTTAATTGGTATTTTCAATTCTTTAACTATACTTAAAGCGATACCGCCTTTTGCAGTTCCATCTAATTTTGTAAGAATAATTCCATGAATTTGCAAATGAGATGTGAAAGTATGTGCCTGAAAAAAACCATTCTGTCCAACGGTTGCATCTAAAATTAATAAATTTTCTATATCTTTTTCCGGGACTTCTTTTTTTGCAACTCTTTGCATTTTTTCCAATTCTGCCATTAGATTCCTTTTTGTATGGAGCCTTCCTGCTGTGTCAACAATAATTAAATCTTTGCCTCTTGAAGAAGCTGCTTTTATAGTATCAAAGAGAACTGCTGAAGGGTCTGCACCTTCTTTATGTTTTACTATATCTATATTTAATCTGTCTGCCCAAATTTTTAATTGCTCTATGGCGCCTGCTCTAAAAGTGTCAGCTGCGCAAAATACCGGTTTAGCTGAAAATTTTTTAATAAAATAATAGGCTAATTTAGCAGCGCATGTAGTTTTACCTACTCCATTTACTCCTATTAAAAATAAAATAAAGGGCTTTTTATATTCTCTGATGCATTGATTTCTTTTAAATTCTTCTATCAAAAGATTTTGAAGTTCTTCTTTTATCTTAATATTGTCATTGATTTGCTTTTGCTTTATAACAGCTTTTAAATTAATTAATAATTCTTGAACGATTTTGTAAGAAACATCTCCTTCAATGAGGACTTCCTCTAATTCTTCCCAAAATAAATTATCAGCTTTTTTGCCCGATGAAAAATATTCATTTAATTTATAAAATACATTTTTTTTCGCTTTTGAAAGAGCTTTTTCTATGGATGATATAATCATAATTTTAGAAAATTATTTTGAAGGTGGTGGTAAGGGTGCAATGGGAAGTTCCTCGGAGCACTTTATTTTTTTTAATGTTTGGGCAGTTGCTAATCCAATTTCATTTGTTGGATTTATATCTAATACTTTTAGATAATAAAATTTAGCTTCGCATTCTTTTCCAATTTTGTGCAATAAATTAGCTAAATTATAATTTGCTTCTTGGGATTTGGGATTCTTTTCTAAAATTGAACGATATTCAATAATTGCTTCTTCATCCCTATTCATTCTTTCTAAAATTGAAGCATATAAAAGTCGTGGTGCTGTCTCATCCGGTTGATATTCAGATGATTTTTTTGCTGTAAACAATGCTGTTTCTAAATCACCTTTTTTCAAATATAAAAGTGCTAAATTAAATAAAGTGCCTGACGGATTTACTCTCTTGTCTTTTAAGACTTCTAAAAATTCTTTTTCTGCTTTATCTAAATCATTAGTTTCCATATACAATATGCCGAGATTATGATGAACTTGAGAGTATAAAGGGTCTAATTCTAAAGCTTTTTGAAAACTTGCTTTTGCTTCTGCATAATTTCTTAAACATAAATAAGATAGCCCTAAAAAATTATAAGCTTCAGGGCTGTCATTTTTTTTGGAAAGATAAAGCTTGTATTCATTTACTGCTTCTTGGCATTTTTGTTCACTTAGAAATATAGCGGCTTGTTGTAAATGGATTCTAATATCATTTTTGAAAGAAGAAGAAGTAGTAGTAGTTTGTCTTTTGGATTGACAAGCTACTGCCGCTAAGATTAATATTGCAATTAATAAAATTTTATTTTTTACTATCATATTATTATTTTATACTACTTGGATTTCTTTTTTAAAAATTTTATCAAATTTACCGTGTTTATAGGCAGTTACAAAAGCTCTAACAACTTTAGGGTCAAATCTAATATTTGAGAATTGTTGAATTCTTTCTAATGCTTTGTCCGGGTGCATAGGAGCTTGATAGGGTCTTTCAGTAGTCATAGCATCAAAAGTATCAGCTAATCCTATTATACGAGCTATTAATGGTATTTCTTCTCCCTTTAATCCCAAAGGATACCCACTACCATCCCAGCGTTCGTGGTGGTGACGCACCAGGGGAGCAGTCTTCTCCAGAAC
>CAYREJ010000078.1:0-10105 GCA_964423235.1 uncultured Acidobacteriota bacterium
CGCTAAACTTGCTAACTCATAAATGCAGATAAACACAGATAAGGACAGATAAACATAGATAAATACATTAACATTTCCTCTTTTCTTATCTCTCTCACTCTTCACTCTCACTCCTCACTTGTGAACCCAATACTATAAAGCATTTTTGGTAATTAGTCAGTTATCTCCAAAGAACTAATCAGGATTGTTATCATCCTTCATAAAAACAATAATGTTTAAAATTAAACCAAGAGATTAAAACAAGATTTTCTTTTTCTGTGTAAATCTGTGTTAATCTGTGTTAATCGCATGAAAAAAATCTTGTGATAATCTTGTGGTTTAATATTTTTCCTTGCTTTTGGAGAGAATTGACCAATTATGTGATTAAGATTTGACAAAGAGATTAGATAATAATATAATTTAACTTATTGAAAAGAGCCGTTAGCTCAGCAGGTAGAGCATTGGCCTTTTAAGCCAAGGGTCACTGGTTCGAATCCAGTACGGCTCACTAAATATCGGTCGCCATCGTCTAGTCTGGCCAAGGACACCGGTCTTTCAAGCCGACAACACGGGTTCAAATCCCGTTGGCGACGCCAATCTCTTATATTCCTTTTTTCTAATTTTGCTGCAAAGAAATTAGATGATTAAACACAAAGTAAAAATTTATGATATAATTTTATTACTTTATTTATTTGGAGTCTGGCTATGATTAAAATAGAAAATCTTACAAAATATTATGGAACTACAAAAGCCATAGATAATATATCTTTTCAGGTTAATAAAGGAGAAATAGTAGGTTTCCTCGGTCCAAATGCTGCCGGAAAAACTACTACACTCCGAATTATAACCGGCTTTTTCCCTCCAACCTCCGGTAAAGCTAAAATTGGCGGATATGATGTGATGGAGAATCCAATTGAAGCAAAAAAATTAATCGGGTATATGCCGGAGAATCCTCCTCTTTATAATGATATGACTGTAAAAGCTTTTCTTAACTTTGCTGCAAAATTAAGATCAATCCCTCGGAAACAAAGAAAAGAAGCTATTGAAGAAGCTGCCTTTCTAAGTGGTTTAAAAGATAATATGAAAAGCATAATAGGGCATCTTTCAAAAGGTTATAAACAAAGAGTTTCTTTAGCTCAAGCTCTGCTTCATAAGCCAGAAGTATTAATTTTAGATGAGCCTACCGCTGGATTAGATGCGAAGGAAAGGATTGAAGTCTTAAATCTTATCCGAGAATTTTCCGGAAAAAAAACAGTAGTGCTTAGCACTCACATTTTGGCTGATGTAGAAAAAGTTTGTGACCGCGTAATTATAATTCATAAAGGAAATATAGTAGCATCCGGCTCTTATGATGTTCTTTCTTCCAAAGTCGCTGATACTAATAAATTCTATGTAGGTGTCCTGCGCAATGAAGATATTATCCAAGAAGAACTAAAAAGAATTGATGGAATTATTAAAATTGAAAAGTGCAAAGATAATGAAAAAAGATTTATTGTTGAGAGTCTAAAAGATGATACTATAAAAGAAAAAATTGCTAAAGTTATTGTAGAGAAAGATTGCGGTTTAATTGAACTTAGTCAAGCTAAATTAGCTCTTGAAGAGATATTTATTGAACTAACTAAAACATAATAATTTAGGAGGATTGTCAATGCAAAAAATATTTTCTATTTGTAAAAGGGATTTCGTAAATTATTTTAATTCTCCTATTGCTTATGTATTAATTGCGTTATTCCTTTTTTTAACCGGTAAAGTTTTTATGATAGCGTTAGCAAATCTGTTAGAAGCTTATAGAATTTATTCACAATACCCTTGGGCAAAAGAAGAAATTACTTTAGCTCAAATGGTCTTACGTCCTTTCTTCTTATTAATGAGCAATATTTTACTTTTTATGATTCCTATGATTACAATGAGACTCATAGCGGAAGAAAAAAAATTAGGAACTATTGAATTTTTATACACTTCTCCTATTACCATTCATCAAATAATATTTGGAAAATTTTTCGCTGCTATCAGTTTAGTTTTAATAATGCTTTTAGGAACTGCTATTTATCCTTTATTATTAAAAATTTATGGGAATCCAGATTTGGGAACTGTCGCTTCCGGCTATATCGGATTAATTTTATTAGCTATGGCTTTCATTGGTTTAGGCTTATTTGCTTCTTCTCTAACAGAAAATCAAATAATTGCTGCAATTATTAATTTCTCAATTCTTTTATTATTTTGGATGATAAACTGGGGTTCCAGAAATATCTCTAATCCTAAATTAGCAGAAGTCTTAAATTATTTATCTATTCCAGAACACTTTGGGGATTTCGCAAAAGGAGTCGTTGATACACAACATTCTTTTTATTTTCTCAGTATCGCGGCTTTTGGTCTATTCTTAACCTGGATAATTCTTCAATCCCATCGTTGGAGGTAATCTATGAAATGGATTAAAATTTTATCCTTTCCTTTATGCTTATTATTCTTGATTGCTTCATTCTCTTTTAGAATAATTCAAGATAAATGGAATCCATTAAGTCTAGCTTTTTTAGGTATAAGCCTATTCTTTTTAATTTTTTCAATAGTCTTAGATTGGAGAGAAATCGTTGCCTTCTTCAGAAAAAGGGCTATTAAATATGGACTCACTTCCTTTTTAGGCGTTTTACTAATGTTAGCCATTCTTAGTTTATTGAATTTTATGAGTTTTAAGCATTATAAAAGATTTGATTTAACTATATCCAAGAGATTTAGTTTATCTGATCAAACAATAAAGCTATTGAAGAATTTACCTCGTCCTGTTCATCTCATAACTTTTTTTAGACCTGATCAAGTAGTTGAAAAACAAAAATTTGATGATTTAATGCATGAATTCAATGCTTATACGAACAAAATTAAAATTGATTCTTATGACCCGGACTTAAGTCCTCATATGGCTCAAAAATATAATGTTAACATTTATGGAACAATAGTGGTGGAGAGTAGCAAGCAGCAAGAAAAAATTAATAAAATAGATGAAGGAGAATTAATAAATGCTATTCTAAAAGTAATTAAAGATACTAAGAAAGTTGTTTATTTTTTGGAAGGACATCAAGAAATTGATTTAGATGATACCAGCAATAAAGGTATCTCAAATTTTAAAGATAGGCTTATAAAAGAAAATTATGAAGTGAAGAAATTAACTTTATTAAGCAAGCCGGAAATTCCCTCTGATGCTTCACTCATTGTAATAGCAGGACCATTAGTTGATTTACTTAATTATGAAATTGATGCTTTAAATAAATATCTTTCACAGGGTGGTAGGGTATTGATTTTTTATGATCCATCATCATCGCCGTCTTTATTAAAAATATTAACTAAATGGGGGGTTAAGGCGGATGATAATATTGTAGTAGATACAGTTCAAGGATTCTTCGGCGGTAATGCCTTCGTTCCTCAAATAAGAAGCGTTTATGGTTCGGTAGTATCCACTTCATTTTCATTGAATTGTTTCTTGCCATATGTAAGAACAATAGAAAAAGCTGATAACGCAGATTCTAATAAACTAACTGTTAGCAATATAGCTGAATCCACTGAAAATAGTTGGGCAGAGTATAGTAAAGAAGTGGCTCAATTCAATGAAGGAGTTGATAAAAAAGGTCCTGTTTCTGTTGCCGTATCAATTAATAAAAAATTAGAAACTTCCACAAAAGAAACAAGATTAATCGTTTTTGGAGATGTGGATTTTATTAGAAATGGTTGGTTTAATATGTTAGGAAACGGTAATTTAGCTTTAAATTCTGTTGCATGGTTAGCTGAAGAAACTCAATTGATTTCTATAAAGGAAAAACCCAGCGAAGCTGCTGAATTAACTTTAACGGAATATCAGCTGCGAAAGTTTATGAGATTTTCTCAATATATTTTCCCGGCAGTAATAATTTTTATTGGAGTTATTATTTGGATTAGGAGGAGAAAGCTATGAAGCTAAAAGGTATAATTATTTTATTATGCCTATTACTGATAGTTGGCTCTTTCTTTTATTTTTATGAAATAAAAGGTAGTAAAGAAGAAGAAAAAAAAGAAGCCGAGAAAAAGCTTTATAATTTAAAGATAGAAGAAATAAATAAAATAGCATTGAAGAGACCTGATTCGGAGATTTTTTTAGAAAAGAGAAAAGGAAGATGGCATATCATTAAGCCGATAGCTACTGCCAGCGATGAGGATAATGTTCAAAGCTTGCTTGATAAAATAAATTCTATAAAATATGAGAGAGAAATAGAGATTAAAAAGGGCAAATTATCAGAATATGGCTTGAGCCCAGCTAAAATAAATATTCAGCTTTTAGCTTCAAAAAATAAAATTGTAGATTTATCAGTAGGAGAAAAGAATCCTACTCAAGCATTTGCTTATTTTATGGATAATCTTAAAAATAAGGCTTATTTAATTTCAGCATCTGATGGAGAGGATTTAATTGTTGATCTATATAAGCTGAGAGAAAAAAGGATCACTGATTTCAAAAGTGAAGAAGTTAAAGGTGTAAGCATAAAAAGAGGGGATAGTGAAACTTCATTGGAATATCAGAATGATTTCTGGTATATAACAAAGCCTAATAAGGTGTTGGCTGACAATTCAAAAGTATCATCATTTTTAGCTTCTATTGAATATTTGAAAGCTGAAAGCTTTGTGGAAGAAAATTGCAGTGATAGAGCTAAATATGGATTAGATAAGCCCGATTATATTCTTGATGTATTTATAGGAGATAAAGGTAAAAAACAAACGATATTTATAGGAAAGGAATCTGAGAAGCAATATTATGCGATGGTGGAAGGAAAACCTCAGGTTGTAAAAATATCCAGTGTCCTTGTAGATGATCTTAAAAAAGAATGGTCAGAATGGCGTGAAAAGAAACCTTTAGTTTTTTATTCTTTTGAAATACAAAGATTTGTTCTCAAAAATAAATATGGGGTATTTGAATTTGTTAAGGATAAAGAAGATAATTGGCAAATAATTAAGCCGTCAGCTATGAAAGCTGATAATACAAAAGTAGATAATTTCTTTACTGCTATAAATAGATTGGAATCTGATGAAATAATTGAGAATACTGAGAACCTCTCACCTTATGGATTTGATAAAAGTAATTTATCTTTAACAATTTATACAAAGGAGAATGATAAATTAGTAGAAAAATCTATTGTTATAGGGAAACAGGATAAAGAAAAGCACAAAGTTTATGTGCTTAATAAAGAAAGCAACTCATTGTTTTTAATGCCAGATGCATTAGTAATAGTGATTAATAATCCTCTGAAGAATTTTTTGCCAGATAAGAAGTAAAAATATAAAAATTTAAGATATCTAAGAGAAAGTGGAATAGCTAATAAAAGATGTTTGTTTCTTTTATTATAGTAAATTATAATTCTGGGAAGTATTTAAGAGACTGTCTTTCGTCAATTGTAAGGAATTGTTGTGTAGATAAAGAGATATGGGTTGTTGATAATGCTTCTACTGATAATAGTATTGAATTAATTAATGATTATTTGGATTGGATTAATCTCATTGAAAATAACAAAAACTTAGGTTTCAGCGCAGCAAATAATATTGCTCTAAAGAATATAAACACTGAGTATTGTCTTTTTTTGAACCCGGATACTTTAATTTCATCCGGAAGCGTAGAAAGGCTCTTAGAATTTATTTTGGATAAAGATAGAGCTGCTATTGTTGCTCCAAGATTAGTTAATTTTGATTTATCTTTGCAAGAATCTTATGGGCATTTCCCATCTATTATTATTGAAATTGCACGCTTGCTATCTTTAAATAAATTAAGAAGGAGATTAAGAAAATTCTTTTATCACACTCTACCTGAGGCTCCTATTGAAGTTGATTGGGTATTTGGTGCTTGTTTTTTAGGTAGGACTTCTGCTCTTAAAGAAATAGGTGGATTCAATGAATCTTTTTTTATGTATTCAGAAGATTTAGAGTTATGTTATAGATTAAGAATGCAAAATTGGCAAATATGGTATCATCCGTATTCAATCGTGCAGCACTTCTCATCTATTTCAGCAGATAGTGAATGGTCTTCTATTGAAAAGTATTATCATAAATATAAGGGATATTATAATTTCTTATATTCTGCTTACCCAAAAATAAAGGTGAAAATTCTGTCTTTAATTATGATAGCGGATTTAATAAAGAAATATTTTTTGGGAGAGGGGATTAAGAGAGAATTCTTTAAAAAAGCTTTATCTTATCATTGGCAATATTTACTTCGCGAACAAGCGTAAGGATTAAGGGGTAAGTATTATAGTATTGAATCTAGTTGCTTGAATTAATACAGTGCCTTTAATATAATTTAGTGAAATAAAAGAAAGGAGTTTATGTATGAATAAGGAAGGAAATGCAAGGCATGAATTAGATTATATATTTAGACCTCGTTCCATAGCTGTGATTGGGGCATCTCGTCAGCCAAAAAAAATTGGCAGAGAAATTATAAGGAACTTACTTGAATTTGGATTTCAAGGGAAGGTCTTTCCAGTAAATCCTAATGCTGATGAAGTGAATAGTATAAAATGTTATCCTACTGTATTGGATATACCGGATCCGGTAGACCTTGCTATTATAACGGTTCCGAGAGAAAAAATCTGGGATGTCATAGATGATTGTTCCAAGAAAGGAATAAAGGGGCTTTTGGTAATAACTGCTGGTTTTAAAGAGATTGGGGAAAAAGGCTTTGAATATGAAAAAAGATTGAAAGAAAAAGTAGAATCTTATGGGATGAGAATGGTAGGTCCTAATTGTATGGGGATAATAAATACAGAGGAAGGAGTAAAATTGAATGCTACTTTTGCTTCAGATATGCCATTAGCTGGTAATATAGGTTTTATATCGCAAAGCGGTGCTTTAGGTGCAGCTATACTTTCTTTAAGTCGTTCTATTAATTTAGGATTTTCCATGTTTGCAAGCATAGGAAATAAAACGAATATTTCAAGCAATGATTTATTAAGTTATTGGGAAAATGATGATAGGACGAAAGCCATATTATTGTATTTGGAGAATTTTGGTAATCCGAGGAAGTTTACACAAATTGCAAGAAGGATTTCGCAGAAGAAGCCGATTTTAGCTGTGAAAGCAGGGAGAACTTTAGCTGGAGCCAGAGCAGCCTCATCTCATACTGGCTCGATGGCTAATTTGGATATAGCAGTAGAAGCGTTATTAGAGCAGTGTGGAGTAATAAGGGCATCATCAATAGATGAATTATTTGATATGGCATTAGCATTCACGACTCAACCTATTCCAAAGGGAGATAGAGTGTGTGTGCTTACTAATGCTGGTGGACCAGCTATAATGGCAACGGATGCTTTAATAAATTTAGGTTTAAAGATGACGAATTTATCTGCAAAAACGGTTGAATTTTTAAGAACTATCTTGCCGGATGAAGCGAGTTTAAGGAATCCTGTTGATATGTTAGCGGGGGCAACGGAAAAAGAATTTTCGTTATCTCTTAAAGCAATATTAGAGGATGAAAATGTTGATGCTGTGATAGTGATAAATGTGCCTCCAATAATGCAAGACCCTATAACGGTTGCTAAAGCAATTTCTGAAATAGCGAAACAATATGATAAGCCTGTGTTAGGTTGCTTTATGGGCGTTGAAGATATAATTAAAGAATTGCAAAAGAATAAATTGAATTCTATTCCTCTATATACTTTTGCTGAATCGCCTGCAAGAGCATTAGCAGGAATGGTTAAGTATCATAAATTGACTACTAAAAACAGGGGAGAAATAAAAGAATTCAAAGTAGATAAAGAAACAGCCGAAAAGATAATAATGCAGGCAAAGGAAAATGAAGAGAAAGTATTATCACAATTGCAAATAGAAAAGATATTAACTTCTTATGGGATACCATATGCAGCTTCCTTCATGGTTAAATCATTAGAAGAATGTATTTATAAAGCGCGTGAAATAGGATATCCGGTTGTATTGAAAGCAATAAGTCCGCATTTAACTCATAAATCAGATTGGGGAGGTGTTATTGTAGATATTAGAGGAGATGCTGAATTGATAGATGCTTATCAAATTATGAATAAAAAAATGAATGTGATAGGTGCTGATAAATTTGAGGGAATTTTAATTCAAAAGTTAATTAAAGGCGGAAAAGAAATTGTAATTGGAATGAGTCAAGAACCTACATTTGGACCTTTAATCATGGTAGGATTAGGTGGGATTTATGTAGAAACAATCAAAGATGTAGCTTTCAGAATTCATCCGATTACAGATGTAGATGCTAAAGAAATGATCGAATCATTAAAGGGTTATCCATTATTAAAGGGCGTTAGAGGAGAACCTCCAGTTGATATTGACTATTTAGCCGAAATCCTCTTAAGATTTTCTCTATTAATTAATGATTTCCCATTTATAAATGAAATTGACATTAATCCATTTATTCTAACATCCGATAGAAGAAATTCAATGGCTATTGATGCTAGGATTATTCTGTAGTTGAGTTTATAGAGTTTATAGAAGTCAGGCTTTTTGATAATTTATGCTTCAATGCTAAAATAAAAAAATGGCTTTAAGTTTGTTCTTAGCTTTAATTAAATTTTCTCTTCCAAAAGGAGGTAAAATCATGAAATTAAGATACCACATAATTTTTTTAACTGCTCTTCTGCTAATTACAAATTTTTCTTTTGCACAAAATCAAGCTCAAAAGGAACTACAAAAGGGCATTAATTATTACAATAACGCAGATATCCCCAATGCAATAACTTCTCTTCAAAAAGCTATTAAATTAGACCCAAAAAATTCTAAAGCTTTTTATTATTTAGGTCTCTGTTTTGAAAAACAATCAAAAAATACGGATGCGCTTGATAAATTTAATAAAGCTATTAATTTGAAAAAAGATTATTTTGATGCTCTTTTAGCAAAAGGAAGAGTTCTAATTAAGATGAAGCAATTTAATAATAGTTTGGAACCTTTAAATAAAATTGTAAGTATATATACAGAAAAATCATTAGCAGCTAACGCCTTATTGGGGGAAACTTACTATCAAATCGGATTAGCTTATTATAATTTAAAAAATAATAGTTTAGCAGAAACAAATATTAAAAAATGCTTAGAGATAAACCCCAAACATTCTTATGCACATTATTATCTGGGATTAGTTTATTATAACGAAGGGAAAAAAGATTTAGCAATAGAACATCTTAAAATATTTTTACAATTATCTCCAGATGCGCCTGAAGCTCCTCAAGTCCAAAATTTACTTGCCCAAATAGCTGGATAATGATTGCTTTGTGCTCTTTGTGGTTTTAATTTATTTTACCACAGATAATGCTAATGTATCACAAAAATCAAATATCAGTGCTAATAAAAAATATTGCATAATTACCAAAATTAAAAATGCAATAAGGAAAGAAACTAAATTAGAACTTTCCTGCTTCTTTTACTAATCTTTGTAATTCACTCATAAATTCATCAATATCTCTAAAGTGTTTATATACTGAAGCGAATCTCACATAAGCAACTTTATCTAATTGTTTTAATCTTTCCATTATATAAGCTCCAATTTCTTCAGTAGTAATTTCTTTATCCGGTCTTTCCTGCAATTTATTTTCTATTTCGTCTATTATAGCTTCTAATTCTGTAATAGCAATGGGACGCTTATGCGCTGCTTTCATTAATCCCTTTAGAATTTTTTCTTTATCAAATCTTTCTCTTCTGCCATCCTTCTTGATAACCATAAAAGGAATTTCTGAAATAGTTTCATAAGTAGTAAATCTTTTAGAACAGTTTTCACATTTGCGTCTTCTCCTTACAGTAAGTCCATCTTTAGCCTCCCTTGAATCCACCACTTTTGTTTGATCATTATTACAATAAGGGCATTTCATAAAGACACTCCTCAATTAAATTATGAATATTTATCATTTTTAAATAAATGTGTATTAGTATATCCCTATAAGAAAACAAAATCAAATAATAGAGTTTATAGAGTTTGTAGAGTTTATAGAGTTGAGAGTTCCACAGGTTGTGAGTATTTTTCAGGAATATGATCTTTTTGAAAGGTAGGAGAATATCTGACAGGATGAGCAGGTGAATAGGCTAAAAGGTAAATTATTGCAGGAAGTAGAGTGCAACTGGGTGTAATCCTGTAGTTTCAATTTTTAGCCACGGGATT
>CAYREJ010000079.1:0-10096 GCA_964423235.1 uncultured Acidobacteriota bacterium
TTATTCTGTGTCCTTCTGTGGCTAATATCTTGTGTAAATCTTGTGATAATCTTGTAGTTTGATATTTTTGCTTGCTTTTGGAAAAAAATTGACCAGATAGCAAAAAAGAAGTTAAGAAGTTGAGAAGATAAGAAGATAAGAAGCTAAGAAGTTAAGGAAAGAAGATGATCTTTGCGTGCTTTGCGAGCTTTGCGTCTTTGCGTGAAATAATTATTTGAATATTCACTCAAAGACGCAAAGCAGGCAAAGTAGCACAGGCATTCTTGCTTATGGAAGAGGCACAGACAGGAATGTCGATGCTACTTCAATAAGTAAATAAAAAATTAGAAAGGGCAAGACAATCATAGTTAAAAGGCAAAATTATGCTTTGGTCTGAGAAAATTAACCAGCTACATTTAAAACTTTTGACTTCTAACTTCTGACTTATTTATAATTATCCTTAATAATGAAAATCAAAAATTTTTCTCTAAGAAATAAAATTCGTTTTGACAGGAATGAACTTTCAGGGGCTTTTGGCGATATTGGAACTGACCTACCTCTGCTAATGGGTATGATTTTAATAAATAATCTTGAAGCTTCTAATACTTTCATAATATTCGGAACTATGCAAATATTAACTGCTTTAATTTATGGTATTCCTATGGCTGTCCAGCCTTTAAAAGCTATGGCTACTATTATGCTAACTCAAAAATTAAATAAGAACCTCCTTTATGGTGCAGGCTTCTCCATAGGATTAATTATGCTTTTGTTTTCAGGAACTGGCTTACTAAATAAAATAGAAAATTTTATTCCTAAATCTGTTATTCGGGGTATTCAATTTGGTTTAGGCTCTTCTCTCTGTTATTTAGCTTTAACAAAATATATTAATTCTGAAGGAATTATAGGCTATACCTTCTCTGTCTTTTCTTTCTTTATCATTTTGTTCCTTTTAGGGAATAAAAAATTGCCACCTGCTATTCCAGTTATTTTTTTAGGTATTATCTACTCTATATTTTTTTCCAAAGGAAATATTAATATTGAAAATTCTGTAAGCCTGGTAATCCCTCAGATTCATATTCCAAAACTCAATGACATCTTAATGGGATTTATTTTATTAGGTCTTCCTCAGTTTCCTCTGTCTTTGAGCAATTCTATCTTTGCCACAAGCCAAACTATAAAGGATTTATTTCCAGAAAAATCAATAAGCACAACCCGAATTGGGCTTACTTATAGTTTAATGAATCTTATCAATCCTTTTTTCCAAGGGGTTCCTACTTGTCATGGTGCAGGTGGAATTGCAGGACATTACGCTTTTGGTGCCCGAACTGGTGGCTCATTAATTATTTATGGTTCATTATATCTATTCATTGGCTTGTTCTTCAGCAAAATAGCTAATAATCTCATTCATATTTTTCCAATGTCAATTCTCGGCATTATTCTTTTTTTTGAAGGTATTTCTCTAATGCTACTTATCAAAGACATTTCACTATCAAAAAATGACTTCTTCATTGCATTAATTGTAGGAATGATTTGCTTAACTATTAAATATGGTTATGTAATTGGATTGTTGGTAGGAATTCTGATAAATTATATTCAAAAATTTAAAAATGGAAAAAATTAAATTAATAATTACTCATGAAAATGCTGATTTTGATAGCTATGGCGCTATTATAGGAGCAAAAAAAATATATCCGGATGCTCTCATTTCATTTCCGAGCTCCAAAGAACCTGCTCTAAAAAATTTGCTTAAAGAAAATTTATATAGAATATATGAAGAAGTAAAATTTAAAGAAAAGGATTTAAACAAAATTGATACTTTAATTTTAGTGGATGTAAATCAAAAAGAAAGGATTGGTATTTTTGGGAATTGCCTGCAAATGGAGAATCCACCCAGAATTATAATTTATGATCATCATCCCGAATATTTATGCAATATCAAAGCTGAAGAAAAATACATGAAGCAAATAGGTTCCACATCCGCTCTTATCACCAATATACTTGAAGAGAAAGGAATCTTTTTAGATCCCTTGGAAGCAACTCTAATGCTTTTAGGAATCTATGAAGATACAGGTTGCTTCACTTTTAATACTACTACTGCCGATGATTTCAAAGCAAGTAATTATCTATCTTCCATGGGAGCTAATATTAAAATCATCGCCGATATTATACAAAATCAACTTAATGAAGAAATGCTTTCTCTTTATGATGAAATTATTCAGAATCTCCAGCCCTACCAAATAAAAAATAAAATCATCTATTTAGCTTGTATTGAAAAAGATAAGTTCATTCAAGATACTCCCATGATAGTTAATAAAGTTATGAGAACTCAAGAAATTGATATTCTCTTTCTCTTAATAAGTTTAGAAAAAAGAATTTATATTATTGCAAGAAGCAGAATCAAAGATATTGATGTTTCTAAGATTATTTTTCATTTTAATGGAGGAGGGCATCCGGCAGCTGCTTCAGCAGTTGTAAAAAATAAAACTTTGCTTGAGGTAAAGAATGAATTATTGAAGCTTATAAGTCAATATGCTGAAAGCAAAACTACCGCTTCAAGCATTATGAATCCTTGTATAAAAACTATCGCATCCGATAAAACAATACAAGAGGCTTTCAGGCTAATGAATAAATACAGAATAAATTCATTACCGGTAATTGAAAAAAATAATATTGTAGGGTTAATTACAAGACAAATAGTAGATAATGCTTTATTTAGGAAAATGCATTTTATGAAAGTCAAAGATTTAATGGGGGAACCTCCGCCGATTGTTTCTGCCTATGATGATATTGAAAAAATTCAAAAAGTATTTATTGATTCACGCTCCAGATTAATAATTGTGGCTGAAAAGAACCAAAAGCTTGGCGTTATAACAAGAATGGAACTTCTCAAGCAATTGTATGAAATTAATAAATCCAATGAAGCTTTGACATTAAATCCTCCTGCGGATAAAAGAGAAAATATATGGAATAAAGCAGAAAAAATTCTTGCTCCTGAAATAATAAACAGATTAGAGATAATTGGAAAGATAGCTCATAAATTTAATACACAAGCTTATTTAGTAGGAGGAATCGTAAGAGATATAATTCTCGGTTATCCAAACAACGATATAGATATAGTAATAGAAGGAAATGCCATCAATTTTGCTAAAGAAGTACAAAAAGAATTAAGCGGCAAAATTACCATCCATCAAAAACATGGAACTGCTACTATCACCTTCTCAGCTGTTGAAAAAATTTACTTCACTACTGCAAGAACTGAGTATTATAATGATATCGCTGCTTCTCCGGTGTTAGAACCAAGTTCGCTCTACTACGATCTTTACCGCCGCGACTTTACTATCAATACATTAGCTATGAAATTGAATCCGGAAAGTAAAGGTGAATTGATTGACTTTTTTGGAGGATTAAAAGATATTAATATCGGTACTATAAGAATCTTGCATAGCCATAGCTTCTTAGATGATCCTGCCCGCATCTTTAGAGCTATCCGATTCATAAATAAATACAATTTCTCTTTCAGCAAAGAAACTCTCAACCTCTTCCGAGCTGCTAATAAAGATTTTATTATTAAAAAAGTTAATCCCCATAAATTATTCTTGGAATTGAAATATATTCTCCAAGAAGCTCATCCTATTTATGCTATTCAGTTGCTTAATGACTATAAATTGCTTGAACATTTTCATAGCAGTATAAATTTTAATTCCAACATGAAAGATATGCTTTTTAAATTAGAAACAATAATAAATTGGTTTACCTTCCATTTTAATAAAAAAATTCAAAGATGGCTTCTCTATGCTTGTATATTATTTCATAACCTTTCTAATGAACAAAGAAAAGAATTGGCTGGATTTTTCCAATTATCTAAAAAATCTTCTTTTATATTTATAAATTACCAAGAAGAAATTAGAAGAATCTATGATTTCTTCCAAAATCTTCCTAATATAAAAAGTAGCGAAATTTATAGCTTCTTAGGGAATTTCTATACTGATATATTAATATTGGCTCTTACTTTTACAACAAATGAAGAATTTTCAAAGAGTATTAAATATTACCTTGATACTCGACGCTAAAATTACATTTTTATGTGTGTTCTATTTTTTCTTCTCTTTTAGCAACCTTTAAATTAATTTCTTTCTTATCTCTTATAATTGTAAAATTAAATTCATCCAAATCCGTATTCTCACAAAGGAATTCTCTAACTTCATAAGCTCTATTTATTTCCCTGTTGTTTATTTTGATGATAATGTCCCCTGCTTTAAAACCATTTCTCTCTGCTAAAGAATCTTTCTCTACATCAGAAATTAAGACGCCTACTTCTTCATTAACGCCAAAATATTTTCTTAAACCTCTCCCCATATCTTGCAATTCTAATCCTAAATAAATGCAATCATCCTTGTCCCAAAACTCAGGAATCAATTTCTGCAAAGGAGGAAACGATAATCTTAAACTCTGTCTTTCAACTGTAGTAATGATAATTTTTGTTTTACCTTCTCTCCATACCAATAAATTTATATTCCTTCCTTCAGGTGTCTCTTCTACCATCCTTTTCAATGCCATAACGCTTCTTACTCTCTCTCCATCAAATTCTAATATCACATCTCTTTCTTTTAATCCTGCTCTATGAGCTGGACTTCCTTCTTTAACATCTGTAATTAATACCCCCTTTAATTCAGGCAATCTCAACTCCTTTACATCCCTTTCTGTTATATCTCGCACTGACACCCCTATCCATTTATTACCTATAAAAAAATTAGCATCTATATCCTTTATCATCATTTTTTTGTCTTCTTCCCGGCTATATGAATTAATAGCTGCTGATAATGAAAAAATTAATAAGCTAAATAAAGTTCCTAAAAATATTTTTCTTCGCATTTTTAACCTCCTACTTTTTGATCGGCATTTATTAGACGCCCCTTCAACTAATCAGTTTTCTATTTTACTCTGGCACCTTTAAAATTAGCTGCCTGAAATCATCTTCCGATAGGGTAAAATTATCAAACAAAAAGCTATGAAACCTATTGTATATTCCCAAGATTGAGCATACAAATGAATTAGTAATCCTACATACGCTGATTCCTCTTTAGGTACACCGAAAAATTTAAAAGCTAAAGCCCAAGCAGTTTCCCAAGTGCCAAATCCTGCTATCCCTTGAATGGGAAGCAATGCTGTAAAATCTGCTGCTGTAATTCCAAATATCAAATAGCTTAATTGCTTTAATTGAATCAACCCACTCTTTAAATATACCGCATAAAATAAACTGTACAATCCCAAATATTTGAATCCCCTCATTAATAATGATATAAATAAAATTCTCTTCAAATACCCTAATTCCTTGACTGCCTTTAAAGCTTTTGCAAGCTCTTCCATTTTATTAAAAATAAAATAAAACTTATCTATTTTAAAATATTTAAATTTGACTAATTTGCTCATAATGATAGAAATGACTCTATCTAAATAAAATATCAGAGCCAATGTTAATCCCATTAAACATAATGCCAATAGTAATAATAAAAATGAAAATTTCAATTCTCCTGCTTCTACAATGATATAATAAGAAAGTATTAAATATGGTGGAAGTGTCAAAATATCAAAAAGAAAAGAATAAAAAAATGAACTTAAGCAAGTATCAATAGGAATCTTATATTTCTGATTCAATAAAACCACATAAGATAATGCTCCTACTTTCGCCGGAAACATATCTACAAATATATTTCTTACGAAAGTAAGACCTATTATGGAATGCCATTTTATTTTTATAGGCAATATTAATAGCTTATACCGATAAGCACGAAATATAGCATTGCTCACAGAAAAAATTATATAAAAAATTAAATAATTTATATTTATATTAAAAATGCTTTCTTTTATTCTTCCAATATCAGATTTTTTAAATAAGAATAAAAATAGAAGTATTGTAATATTTACAGAAATAATAAATGAAAGAATTTTCTTTTTGCGTCTTTGCATTCCTTAATATTTAAAAACAAGGATAGATAATTTCATTAGATCGGCATAGAGAAAATTAGCCTTTTTAATATCTCTAAAGCAATAATTAAAATAATTGGAGACAAATCAATACCGACATTGCTCATGTAATATATCCCAATACTTCTTCTTATAGGTTTCAATAAAGGTTCTGTCATTTTCCAAAGGAAATAATATACAGGATTGAAGGGTGATGGATTAATCCAAGAAATAAAAGCCCTGATAATAATCAACAAAACATATATATCAATAGCATAACTAATCAAAATTTTTAAAAACATTTTTTAATCCCTCTATCTATCCCTTCACCTATTCATTGATTCAGCCATTTCATTTTCTTTCTCCAAAAATAGCTCTTCCCAGCCTAACAATAGTGGCTCCTTCTTCTATTGCTATCATATAATCATTTGTCATCCCCATGCAAAGTTCTTTTAAGTCCAACCATTTGTGCTCTTCCATTAGACTATTCCTAAGCATAAATAATTGGCGAAAATATGGTCTTGCTTCTTCCGGATTCTCAAAAAAGGGTGCTATCAAGAATAAACCCATTACTTTCAGATTCTCAACCTCTTTTAATCTTAAAATTAAATCCAAAGCTTCTTCTTGCTTAATTCCAAATTTTGTTCTTTCTTCTGCAATATTCACTTGTATCATACAATTAATAATCTTATTAGCGCTTTTACAATTCTCTTCTAATTTATCAATTATCTTGATTCTATCTATTGTATCAATTGAATTAAAAATTTCAACAGCAACCTTCGCTTTATTACTTTGCAAATGACCTATAAAATGAAATTCTGCTCCCTTCATTTTTAACATTGGCTCTATTTCTTTATATTTTCTTACCGCTTCTTGAACTATGTTCTCTCCAATAATTTTTATTCCATTCTCCATAGCAACTAAAATATCTTCAACGGGCATCTTCTTTGACGCAGCCATTATTTTTACTTCTTCCGGAGACCTTCCGCTCTTCTTGCAAGCACGATATATATTTTCTTTTATCCTATCAATATTTTCCTTAATAAATTTTTCTCTATTCATTACTTTTTAATTTGGAAATTTTTTCCTCTTTTGCTTATATTTAAAGTAGAAAAGAAATTTTTTCTATTAGATGTAAGTATTATTATATTAAGGAAATTAAAATGCAAGAATTATCCAAAAAAATAGTATTTATTGGTAAAACTTCCTTCTGCGAATCTCATAAAAAATTTATGGAAGACAAGGGAGCAATCGTTCATTGCATTAATAATTTTGATGAAATAGCTAATATTTCTCTCGCTAATTATGATTTGATTATTATAGAATATTCAGCTAAAGATTTAAATGCACTCATAGAAAACAAAAAAGATTTACTAAAGGAAGCCAATTTAATCGTAATAGCAGAAAATTTATCTCAAAAAGAAAATCTCCAAAAAATTTTTCCTGATGCTTCCATCTTAATAAAACCTATTCTGCCCAAAGAATTAAATGAAGAAGCTGCACAAAAATTATGTATCCCTTACCGTGTGCCTATTAAAATTTTAGTTCGCTTTCAATTACTTGAGGGACAATCTTCTTTTGCTTTGGGAACAATCACAAACATCAGCATAAATGGCTTACTTTTAGAAACTGAAAAAAAATTGGCTGTTGACACTCCTCTGAAATTATCTTTTTATCTTGCAAGTTCAGGTGGATATGTAGAGGCTTATGGAAAGGTTATCAGAACCTCTCCTTCTTTCTCACCTAAATTTAATTGCTACGGTGTTAAATTTACTAAAATAGAAGATTGCTTTCTTGAAAAAATAAAGAAATTCATAGAAAAGCAGTGAATTGTAGAGTTTATAGAGTTTATAGAGTTGAGAGTTTATAGAGTTCCACAATTATCTACCCTATAATCCTAAAAAGGTAAGAAATTGTGGAACTCTCAACTCTAAAAACTCTACAAACTCTATAAACTCTAATGTGATAACTTTGTGCCCTCTGCGGTAAAATAAATTAAAATCTCAAAGACTACAAAGAGTTTATAGAGTTTATAGAGTTGAGAGTTTATAGAGTTCCACAATTATGCTAAAGTTAAAAACAATGTCATTTAAGATTAAACCATGAGATTACACAGATTATCACAAGATTTCTTTTGCTTTTTAACATAATCTTGTGGTTTAAGATCAGTTGCAAATAAAATAGTGAAAAGGTAAGAAATTGTGGAACTCTCAACTCTATAAACTCTACAAACTCTATAAACTCTATTATTTTACTTATTTAGTATAAGTTGATATACTAATTATAAATTTTATTTTAAGGAGAAAAGTGTGAGTAAGATTAAAAAAATAATAGCAAGGGAAATATTAGATTCAAGGGGTAATCCGACGATTGAATCGGAGGTATGGTTAGAAAATAATATATATGGAAGGGCTGCAATACCATCTGGAGCGTCAACGGGCAAAAGAGAAGCCTTAGAACTACGCGATAACGACCAGCATAGATATAAAGGCAAGGGAGTTAGAAAAGCAATTCAGAATGTCAATGAAATTATTGCTAAAAATTTAATAGGGATGGATGTATTGGGGCAATTTCAAATAGATCAAGCATTAATAGAATTAGATGGAACTGCTAATAAATCTAGATTAGGAGCCAATGCTATTTTAAGTGTTTCTTTAGCTACTGCTAGGGCAGCAGCTTCTTTTTTAGGCTTACCTCTATACAAATATTTAGGGGGCATTAATGCTAAAGTGTTGCCTGTTCCCTTTATGAATGTTATCAATGGTGGAAAGCACGCTGATAATAATTTAGATATACAAGAATTTATGATAGTTCCTTTCAATGCAGTTTCCTTTTCAGAAGCTCTAAGAAAGGGCGTTGAAGTATTTCATACTTTAAAAGAAATTTTAAAAAAGAACAAACAAAATGTTTCAGTCGGGGATGAAGGTGGGTTTGCTCCTTCATTAAAAAATAATGAAGAGGCTCTTCAAATATTAGTTGAAGCAATTCAACAAGCTAATTATAAACCTGGAGAAGATATAGCAATAGCAATAGATGCTGCTGCAAGTGAAATGTATAATGATAATTATTACCTATTTTGGAAATCAGATAATTCAAGGAAAACTTCTTCTGAAATGATCGAAATGTATAAAGAATGGATAAATAGATATCCTATTGTTAGCATTGAAGATGGCTTGGCTGAAGATGATTGGCAAGGTTGGAAAGAATTAACCGAAACTCTTGGGAATAAAGTGCAATTGATTGGAGATGATATTTTTGTAACTAATAAAGAAATTTTTAAGAAAGGGATTGAAAACAAAATAGCAAATTCTATTTTAATAAAATTAAATCAAATAGGGACACTTACTGAGACAATTCAGACGATAGAATTAGCTAAATCTTATAATTACAAATGCATAATTTCTCATCGTTCGGGAGAAACTGAAGATACTTTTATTTCTGATTTGTCAGTGGCTTTCAATATCGGACAAATAAAAACTGGTTCTGCCTGTAGAACAGACAGGATAGCTAAATATAATCAACTGCTAAGGATTGAAGAAGATTTAGGTAAGCAAGCTGTATTTTTTGGAATAAATATATTAAAATAGTTTATTGGTGGTTAAATAAATGTTATCGGGAACTGATCAATACACAAAGGGCATTGAAACTTTATTAGAGCACTTTATTACAATTTTAAAAAACCAATGGCAAGACAATTTAACTTCAGTAGTATTATATGGGATAACTAAAAAAAGTTTGGCTCATCTTCAATCAGATGTAGATGTTCTGATAATTTGCAAAAACCTTCCTTCATCAAAATGGGAAAGATATGATGCTATTATGAAAGCACTGGCAGAATTAGAACCTAAAGTAGAAGAAATTCAAAAAAAAATTGGTATCTATATTTACCTTTCTCCCGTCCTTAAAACTCAAAAAGAAGCTGAACAAATCAATAAAGCTTATTTTGATTTAGTTAAAGAAGGGAAAATCTTATATGATAAGAATGATTTCTTCAAGAAAATAATTAAAACTATTGAAACTATATCTAAACAATTACCTTAATTTCTCTTTTATCATAGTATCTGGTCAGTTTTCTATAAAATTTTTCTTTGAGATTATCTTATTCTACTTATAGCTTATATTTTTTAACCACAAAGGACACAAAGTTATCACA